>JAUVIB010000023.1 GCA_030592985.1 Calditrichaceae bacterium
ATTTCTTGTTTTTAAAATGCCATTGTCCTTGTGGTCCAAAAGCGTAAATATCTCCGTTTATTGCAGAAATGGCGGTAATCGGTCCAATGATATTTTTAATTTTCTCTGTTTTTTTTCGGAGAGTACTTTCATTTTCGATTTTCAGTTGATACAATCCATTCCAGGCGCCTATCCAGATAAGGCCTTTTGAGTCAGTAAATAAAGAATAAACAGGTCCTTTATTTTTTTCATCCAATACAGGGAGCCATTTATTTGTCTGATCTAATAGAACAAATAAACCCGTTTTGCCGCCTGCCCAGATATTTCCTTTATGATCAACGGCAATTCTGTAAATATTATTGTCATCAGCTGTTTCGCTAATTGGAAACGCCTGATGATATTCCTGAATGAAAGGTTCATTTTTAACCGATGCAAACAGTGTAATTATCGGTAGAAAAAATAAAAAAAACAGTAAAGATCGGTTGGTATTAAATTGCATATTCCCTCCAAAAAGGTAAATAATTCTAATTTTTACAATCTTTATCACTAAGAACACGAAGATAATATTTATTCTTTTTACTTCGTGTATTTCGTGATCTTCGTGGTAATTTTACCTGTATAAATGGAAACCATTATTAATTTGCGAAACTATGTTCTAAAATTTGACGATCTATTTATTAGCCGCCTTTACAGCATCGGCAAATACTTTTTTCATATCAAACTCAATAAATTGGCGGTCATAGGCTGCAAGCGGGCCGCTTTCATCATCTGCTTTAGCATTGGCAACCCAAATTTTCATCGCCGTTAAATCATAAACAACCGTCTGCAAGTCCCCTGTTCCCACGGAAGTAACAATATCATTGATGGTTACCTCTGCATTAATATGACCATAATGCTCAACCAGTTTATCATGCAGCGGACCGTCATAAGAAGGCACATCCCAGCTCATACCCCAATAGACGACATCTTCTATACGTTGGTGTGTGGGAGTTAGCGGTTCGAGATTATCCCAATTAAAAACATTACATATCGTATGTGACGCCTGAAAACCGCGTAAATATCCTAATTCTCCGTCTCCGATACCATATAGAAGTGAAGTTGTTCTCGTAGCGCTTTTTATCCGTTCAATTGATTCATCTAAGCTATTGTCAAATTGTAAAACATCACGCAGTAAAAACATAAAAGGAATACCGGCAAGAGTATCATCTTCTTTATTATAATCATCACCGATTTCACTGATAGCAAGCTGTTCCGTGCTAATACCGGATATACAGCCGACTACTCCCGCCCAGGTAATGTTCGCAAAAGGATGTCCATGGTCGGGAACATAAATTACAATTAGAGGATATTTTTGAATATTGGCTTCTGTTTCGTAATCCAGACTGCGCAGTTGATAAAGATGTCCGTCTGCTGCCGTTGCTTTACCCCAGGCGCCGAACAGACTGCAATGCCATTCGCCCGCTTCACCAATCATATTGCCTCTGACCACATCCTGAAAAGCCATCCCGCTGCCATCGGCAATCCCTTTCATTTCATCAATAAAATACGGGGCGACAAATGGTTTTACCTGTTCATAAACTGCATCAAGCGCTTCAACCGGCTGGCCGGATTTTTGTACCATTAATTTTGTGATATGAGTAAGATGAGAAGCAATTTCATCTTTCAAAAGCTCTCCGTACGCTTTACCCATTTCGTAGGGCGTGCCCCAAACGGTAAGTATATAGGTTTTATCTTCTCCCTCACCCGCAATAGCGAGACTGCCGTGCGCCGCATCTTTTAATTTTTCAATTTTGGCTTTAATAATTTTTTCGCTTTTCTTATTAAGCGTTTTTTCCGCCTCTTTTTTCTGACATGAAAAGCTGAAAAGCATTATTGCGCTTAATAAAATTATCGAAATCTTTTTTGAATGCATGATTATTCCTTCCTTTGATTTATATAAATATTTTGCATCTATTAATTCGCTAATATTATTTCTTTGGCAGATAGTGATAGGATTCACCCCAAGTCATCAGCAGCATAAAAATTCTTTTGTAATACGTTATATCTCCTTTCAATTACATAAAGTTAGAATTATAAAACTCAACAAAACAAGACCTTAATTCACATGTAATGGTATCAGCACGTTGCCCAATACCATATAAAGTTATTCAGCCCAATCCGCCAAAATATCCAAAACTCATTGAATCCGACAATAGGGCAAAATCCACTATCTGTCCACTATTACAAAGCACCGAAAATAATCATCTTCCTTAAAAAAAATAGCGCAAAATGCATATAAAAAATTTCAGTCTCATACTCTTTCTTGATATTTAGCATGCAATGTACAATGACCTGTTTAAAATAATCATTTTTTCGCCATTCTTTCAGCATCACTAAATACCTTGTTCATGTCAAATTCAACAAACTGGCGGTCATAAGCAGCAAGGGGACCGCTTTCATCATCAGCTTTGGCGTTGGCCACCCAAATCTTCATGGCCGTTAAATCGTACACCACGGTTTGCAAGTCACCCGTTCCCACAGAAGTAACAATATCCTTTATGGTTACCTCTGCATTGATATGGCCGTAATGCTCAATTAGTTTATCGTGAAGCGGGCCGTCATAAGATGGCACATCCCAGCTCATACCCCAATAAACAATATCCTCGATACGTTTGTGTGTAGCTGTTACCGGTTCCAGGTTATCCCAGTTAAACACATTGCAGAGCGTATGCGATGTTTGAAATCCGCGCAAGTAGCCCAACTCGCCGTCACCGATACCATAAATTAAAGATCTTGTACGTTTGGCATTTTTAATACGCGCAATGGCTTCGTCAAGGCTGTTATCAAACTGCATAACATCACGTAATAAAAACATGAAAGGAATACCGACAGAAGTATCATTCGCCTTATCATAATCGTCACCGATCTGGCTGATGGCCAAACGTTCTTTACTGATACCGGAAATACAGCCCACAACGCCCGCCCAGCTAATATTGGCAAAAGGGTGCCCCTCGTTGGGAACATAAACCACAATCACCGGATATTTCTGGATATTCGCTTTTATTTCATAATCAAGGCTGCGCAATTGGTACAGATGGCCGTCCGCTGATGTTGCCTTGCCCCAGGCGCCAAAAAGACTGCAATGCCATACACCTGCCTCCCCGATCATATTACCGCGGACAACATCCTGAAAACTCATGCCGCTGCCATCGGCTATACCTTTCATTTCATTAAGATAATATTGGTCAATATATGGCTTTGCAGCTTCATAAACTTTATCCAGGGACTCTGCTGGTTGTCCCGATATTTGCACCCTTAACTTAACAATATGCTTTATATGGCCGGATATTTCATCTTTCAACATTTCGCCATAGGCTTTGCCCATCTCATAAGGCGTGCCCCATAGGGTAAGGACAAACATTTTGTCCCCCCCTTCGCCGGCAATGGCTAACCTACCGTGCGCTGTATCTTTTAATTTCGTGATCTTTGCTTTAACGATCTTTTCACTTTTTTTTTCTACCGGTTTTTCCGTTTCTTTTTTCCCGCAGGAAAAGTTTAACAACAATATGGTGCTTAATAAAACCGTAGAAATCTTTTTGCTATACACTATATTTCCTTTCAAATAAACAGCTTTTAACCAGCTTCGCAATCTTAAAATTAAAACTTGATCTTCAAAATACCTGTTACTTTCGTTTCTTTGGTAAATAATGGTATGATTCCCCCCAGGTCATTAAAAGCAAGGGATAATCGGAGTTTTTAAGCTGCGGATAAGTTAATTCCAGATATTCTGAATCACCCCAGAATGGCACCCGGTCATCAATCGGATGACCCAATTCATTCTCATGTCCGGGAATGACCAATTCAGGATCAAAACCTTTGACAATTCTATAAATTTCATTTGTCCAGCAAGGCGGCATTAATACATCAACATGATGTTGTTCGGCTACTTTGTCTATCCATTGATAATCGACCATAAATTCGTTCTCATTAATCTGATCACCCATGTGAGCAAAAGATAAACCTTCCGGAGTGAATACAAGCGAAACATTATTTTCAATTTTACTCATTTGGTGTCCGGGAAAAATTACCACATTAAGTTTTCGCACCCCATTTTGGATTTCAAGTTTCTGTTTGATTCCTGCTTCTCTTTTTAAATGCACTATCTGATTATATATCGGCTTATCTTTCCAGACTTGTGGTGGAGCCACAACCGGTTTTCCCTGCCGGATAAATTCCTGAGCCACACCCAAATCAATATGGTCGGAATGTCGATGGCTAATAAAAAGGGCGTCACATTGATGTACAAATCGGTTCATTATTTTATCGGAAAGCTCGAAATCTTTACTGCGGGCACTATTACCACGCACCAGATCAAATGCCAAAGTAACGGTTGCAGTGCGTACAATAAAACCCATATTGTATAATTTCCAAATTATCGCACCTTTTTCAACTTTCGTATTTTCAATCTGATGTAAAAGGGACTCCATTCTTTTATGGAAAAATGCCTGAACAGGGGGACGATAAGCAGCAAAGGGATCATGTAATACAGCGTCTAAAAGCAGCAATGCCGTATATCTTTCCCGCGGCATTGGATATTGTGGAGAATACTGTGTCAAAGATTTATTAATTTCATCCAAAAACATTTTACCCTGTCTGTTCATATAGGCATTGCCTTTTTCATTTAAATAGGGATTAATATTCATTGGTTCTTGCGCTAATAGTGATAGATTTGTAAATATTGCTAATAAAATCAACAACCTAATTTGAATCATTTACGTCTCCACTGGATATATTTATAATGAGGTTGAAAACCATTTTACTCTTTCAATAAAATATTTAAAGTTTAAAGATAGGCAAACGAGTGCCTACTTACAAGCTAAATTCACCTAAAAAGGGTAAAACCACTCTCACCGTTTATGTACGAATTAATTATATTCACAAATTTAAACGGATACCGTTAATTGATTTTATAAGATTATTTGAAAATAATTAAATTTTATTCTAATTTAAATTGTAATTTTTAATGAAGGATAATAAATGAATTTAAAACCTGAAGAAAATCAACTTTCACAGATAGACAGTTTTAATACCAACACGCCCACTTTAAGCTTCAAAGTGCTGCAGAATTTAATGCGTTACAGAATACGCAATATCCTGCTTGTTTCAAGTTTATACGACCTTTACATGTTTGAAGAGGATGGTCGATTATATGATATGGTTCGCAAAGAATACCTTGGTTTAAATTTAAGCCAAACACCGGAAATAATCCGTATATCAAGCGGAAAAGAAGCCCTTAAATTATTAAAAAGGGAATCCTTTGATCTTGTTTTAACTACGCTGCATATAGAAGATATTTCAGCAACCAAAATGGCAAAAAAAATTAAGGAAAATTTTGATATTCCCATAGTATTGCTCGCTTATGACAATAGGGAACTTATCGATATGATTTCCGGAAAAGAATCTTCAATTTTTAATCAGATATTTATGTGGACCGGTGATTTTCGTATTATTGTTACCCTTATAAAATATCTTGAAGACCGCGCCAATGTACAGCCTGACACAAAGTTAGTCGGCGTACAAACAATTATTCTTATTGAAGATAACATCCGATTTTACTCTTCCTATTTACCCCTTTTATACGGCGAAATTTTAGCGCAGACACAAAATTTAATATTAGAAGGTATTAACTTACGCGATAAATTTTTACGCATGCGCGCGCGTCCAAAAATCTTGTTTTGTACAACCTACGAAGAAGCCTGGAGTTATTTTGAAAAATATGAGGAACACATTCTTGGTATTATCTCGGATATCAATTTTTACAAAAACGGTAAAAAAGACCCGAAGGCCGGATTTAAATTTGCTAAAAATGTAAAGAAGAGGCACAGCGATATTTCTGTTCTTTTACAATCGACCGATCCGGGCAATAAACAAAAAGCCGAAGAGCTGGGTGCTTCCTTTTTATTAAAGGGCTCTCCCACTTTACTCAACGACCTAAAAAAGTTTATTCATCGTAACTTTGGTTTTGGAGATTTTATTTTTCGTGATTCCGATGGTAACGAAATTGCCAGAGCAAAGGATTTAACCTCCCTCGAAAATCTTTTAAAAACAGTTCCCGCTGAAGTTGTTAAGCATCATTCTTCGCGCAACCATTTTTCCATTTGGTTGAAAGCAAGAACTGAATTTTGGCTGGCGGAAAAGCTGCGCCCACAAAAATGGACGGATTTTAAAACATTGGAAGACCTTCGCGATAATCTGGTAGAATCATTGGTTGAGTATCATAAATCACGCCAAAAAGGCATTATTTCAGACTTTAAAAAAGACACTTTTGATCCGGATAATGATTTCTCCCAGATTGGCGGTGGATCTCTTGGCGGAAAAGCCCGGGGTTTGAATTTTCTAAATATGCTTATTGCTAATCACCGGCTGCAAAACCATTTTGAAAATATTATAATTGATGTCCCGCCCGGTGTTGTCCTTGGAACAGACGCTTTTGATGCTTTTATGAATGAAAATAACCTGTGGGATTTTGCCCTGAATAACGATAATGATTTTGCTATTTTTAAAAAATTTATAGAAGCTGATAAATTTCCACAGTATGTCATGAACGACCTTGCTGCAATTATTGACCTAATCGAATCACCGCTCGCTATTCGTTCTTCAAGCCTTCTTGAAGATTCACAATACCATCCCTTTGCCGGTGTATACGAGACTTATATGATCCCTAACAATAATCCAGATAAAGCCGAACGTCTCAATGAACTGATTATTACCATAAAAAAAGTTTATGCTTCCACCTATTTTCATCATGCTAAAGAGTATATTAATGCCATCTCCTTTCGCCATGAAGAGGAAAAAATGGCGGTTATCATCCAAAGAATGATCGGGACACAATACGACAAACGTTTTTATCCCACATTTTCAGGCGTCGCAAAGTCCTATAATTTTTATCCAATACCACCGCAATCGTCTGAGGATGGAATTGTATCTGTTGCTCTTGGACTTGGACGTATCGTTGTTGAAGGCGGCAAAAGTCTTAAGTTCTCCCCAAAACATCCCAATCATTTACAGAGTATTTCCGGAACTGAAGAGATTCTTAATAACAATCAGCAAAGTTTTTATGCGTTGGATATGCTTTCTAATCTACCAGACATCATGAATTATGAAGATTTAACCGTTAAACACTTTAATCTAAAAGACGCCGAAAATGACGGTATATTATATCACATCGCCTCAACGTATTCTCATGAAAGTAATACCATTTATGATGGCATTTCCCGTCCTGGAGCGCGCGTTATTACCTTTTCGCCTATACTGAAATATAAAATTTTCCCATTACCCGAGATATTGAATCTTTTACTGGAGATGGGAAGCAAAGGAATGGGTAATTCCATTGAAATTGAATTTGCTGTTAATTTATCATCTAAACCAGGGGAATTGAGTGAATTTAGTGTTTTGCAAATGAGGCCGTTGGCTTTAAAACAGAGCATTGAAGCACTCGATTTAGGTGTTGATAATGAGGAAGAACTACTTTGCAGGAGTCCAAAGGTACTTGGACATGGAACAATTGAAGATATTTACGATATTATTTTTGTTGATTTCCATCTTTTCGACCGTTCAAAAAGTAAGCAAGTCGCCAAGGAAATTAGTGATTTTAATATAAAATTGCGTGCACAAAAACGACCTTATCTCTTAATTGGCGTCGGCCGTTGGGGTTCTGCCGACCCGTGGTTAGGAATTCCTGTAAGCTGGGATCAGATATCCGGGGCTAAAGCTATTATAGAAAGTAGTTTTAAAGATTTCATGGTTGAGCCCTCTCAGGGATCGCATTTTTTCCATAATATTACCTCATTTATGGTAGGCTATTTTTCGGTCAATGCGTTTAAAGAGGAAGGATTTATTGATTGGGAATGGCTGTTAAAACAGAAGATAGTGGAAAAGAAGGAATACAGTAAACATATTCATTTTAAAAATCCGGTTATCGTTAAAATGAATGGTAAGGAAAATAAAGGTATTATAATTAAACCGGAAGAGTAATATTAGAGAGTGATTCTATTTCATTATATGTAGATATGCTAACAAGTAAAGATAATTTTACCCCGCCTGAGTTGCTATTTTTGAGTTCAGGCGTGAGAAGATTGATAATTACCTCATGTTTGACACTTGCAGCATAATGAATCAATAAAAACAACGGGTTACGTGAGATGGATTTTGCCTGTTGTACTACATTTACTTTTTTTGTCGATAATTCGCACTACTCATTCGTCTCACCGACAAACTGTAAAGTTATTTCACGATGTCTGGAGCGATTATCAAAATCAATAAAGATAATTTGCTGCCAGGTTCCAAGAACAAGTTCACCATTTATCACTGGAACCATATAGGATGTTCCCATTAGAGTTGATCGCAAGTGAGCATAGCCATTGCCGTCATGCCAGGTTTCATCATGGTGATATGTTTTATTCATAGGAGCAATTTTATCCAGCATTGCAGGTAAATCCCGTATTAATCCCGGCTCATATTCAATGGTGCTTAAAGCTGCTGTTGACCCATTGATGGCAATCAGAAGCTGCCCCTCAACCAGCTTATTTTTCTTTACAAAACGTGATACTTCCGTTGTTATATTATGGATATCGTTTAATCCATTTGTGGATATTTTAATAAATCCGGAACAAACAGTCATATTTCCTCCTCAGGATTAATTGTAAATTTTGGGTTTATTTTTCTCACTAAAACGCAAAGGACTATAATTTTTTGAACTGACATAGGATGAGTTATTGTTTTTATGGTAAAAAATAAAAACGAATCATCTTTTCAATAAATAAAAGATTAAATTAAAAAAACCACCGGTTAAGATGGTTTTTGTTACTAACATTTTTACTTTCTTTATCAATATGGCAAAGTATTTCTCATTTGCAACACTGGCTTCTACCGATATTAATACAGTCGAAATCCTGTCTACTATATCATATTTTCAAAAGAAGGGCATCAACGAATGACAATAGTGGTTTGTTCCTCCCCCCGAAAATCTCAAGACTATTAACTGCGGATTGGCCATAATCCTTTGCATATTTAACAGCCTTTTCATAACCGAGTAATTTCACAAAATTTATTTCTTCTTTTTCAGCGCTCTCCCGGATGATTTTTTCTTTTTTATTTTCGATAATATCTTCTTTTATACGAAAAGCAAAACTTACATTTTCTGCAAATTTTTCCAATGCTTTTTTCTCTTCCTCAGAGGCTTTTGAGATTATGGTAACAATTTTTGCAGCTGCAATAAAAAGAGCGGCAGTTTTTTGTCTGGTAATAAATTCAATGACGGGAAAATCAACATTTTTACGTTTTAATTTCATATCCACATATTCTCCGGCAGTAAGTCCCTTTATTCCATAAGCCTTACTTACCACATTAAGTATACTTTCCCGCTCGCTCACGGATAATTTTGTATCTGATAGAACCACCTGATTGGCGTCCGATAAAAGCGTTATACACGAGCAAAGGGCCACATCCTGACCAAAGACCACATGATTTGCCGGTTTTCCACGTCGTAATTGAGAATCATCCATATAGGGTAAATCGCCCATAATTAAAGATGCCGTGTGAACCATTTCTAAGGCACAGGCGCTGCCAAGGAGTTTCTTCTCAGGAATATTATACAGCTCACCTAATAAAAAAGTAAAAATTGCCCGAAAACGTTTACCATCCTCCAATGAATAGTAGATGGATTTTATCAAGCCATCCAATAAGGGTTGATCACTTTCACGATAAAGCCGCAGCTTGTCATCAACCAAGTGTTTTAAAGTTTGATACTTGCTGTAAAAATCAAAAATCTTATCCATAATTTTGTCCTTAATGATTTGTCGGGTTCGTTATAGGAACATTTCAAAGATTACAAACTCCGTCCCGAATACACTAATAAAAACTAACATTAATAAACTCTTTACTATGGAATATAAAAAAATATCATAAGAAAATCATTAAAAATTCATATTTTAAAATATGCCAATATTTCCCGTAAGCATCTCTCTGCCGTATTGCCATCCCAAAGCGGAGGACGCGTCTTTTTTCTCTCTAATTTTAGTACTTCATTATATTCTTTGCGGATGCGCTCAACATTATTACCAACCAATACACTTGCACCGCCATACTCTCGCAGCGTTACCGGCCTTTCCGTATTCCAGCGCAGGGTAAGACACGGTGTCCCCAAAACGGTGCTCTCCTCCTGTAAACCACCGGAATCCGTTAAAATTACTTTCGCGCTCATATTTAGACGCAGCATGGCATGATAACCAATGGGATGGAGTAAAATCATTTTATCATTTTTCATAACATCATCCCATAAGCCAAAATCTTTTAACTGTTTCTGCGCACGCGGGTGTATAGGCCAAATCAAATACATATCCCTGGTAACTTCATCCAAGAGAAAACGAATTAAGGGTTCAAACACTTCTTTTTTATCAACATTAGAGGGTCTGTGCATGGTTAAAAGGGCAAATATATTTTCTACCGCTTGTAAATTAAATGAACGGAAATTCAATAAATTATCTGCTAACACATCCGGAATGCCTAATTTCGAGGCTTTATCCCGGTTGTTTTCCAATGTATCAATCATAATATTACCGACAAATTTTATGCGTTCTTCCGCTGTACCTTCATTGCGCAGATTTTCAATTGACATCGTATCCGGTGTTAATAACAGATCCGATAAACGGTCGGTAACCAGCCTATTGATCTCTTCCGGCATTTGCATATCACCTGAGCGCAATCCGGCTTCAATGTGACAAACTTTTATATGTTCTTTTTTTGCTGTAACGGAACAGGATAGAGTGGCGTTAACGTCTCCAACCACCACTACCCAATCGGGTTTTTCATCACGCAGGACTTTTTCGAAGGCAATCATGGTATTACCAACCTGCTCTGCATGGCTGCCTGACCCAATTCCCAGGTTAATATCAGCATCGGGAATATTTAATTCCTTAAAAAATGCTTTCGACATTTTATCGTCATAATGCTGTCCGGTATGAACCAGGATATGTTCAACCTCATTCTCCTGATGATTATTGTTATGTTTTTTTATGGCTTTGATAAAGGGCGCAATTTTCATAAAATTCGGACGGGCACCCACTACTGAAATAATCTTCATATTAACTTTCTATTTATTTCTACGGATTTAAATTGATAAATATGGATAATATTTTTGATCTGTGAAAATTTGTGTTTATAAGTGGCTCATTATTAAATTGTTTATTTGCCACAGATTTTCACAGATGAAACACAGATTAAAAACATAAATAAACCTCTATAAGCTGTTTTAACTATCATTCATCTGTGGTTTATTTTATTCTATTTTGTAAAATACTCAATGGTTTTTTTCAGGCCTTCAAGAACAGTTACTTTCACTTCATACCCAAGCAGCTCTTTTGCTTTATTGATATCAGCAAGAGAATGTTTTATATCCCCTACTCTTTCTTCACCATGCTGAATTTCAACATCCGAATTTAATACTTTTTTTATTTCATCCGCTAACTGATTCAGAGTAATTCTATCACCACAGGCCACATTAAATACCTCTCCGGGCGCTTTCGGAGCCTTTGAAGCCAACAAATTAGCCGATACTACATTTTCAATATAGGAGAAATCCCGGCTTTGTTCCCCATTACCAAAAATCATGGGACTTTTCCCCTGTTGGATAAGTTTGATAAATTTAGGAATAACCGCTGAATAGTAAGATGTTGGATCTTGTTTGGGGCCAAATACATTGAAATAACGCAGAACAACTGTTTCCAAGCCGTAAACACGATAAAAAACCTGACAGTAGTATTCACCTGTTAATTTATTGACAGCGTACGGGGATAAAGGAGACGGTTTCATGGTTTCCACTTTCGGCAAAACCTCTGATTCTCCATAAGCAGAGGACGAACCGGCATATACTACGCGCTTTACTTTTTTCTCTTTAGCGGCAAACAGCACATTTAAGGTGCCATTGATATTCACATCATTAGTTTCAATGGGAGTCATAACCGATCGCGGGACGGATGGCAGAGCCGCTTCGTGAAATACATAATCAATGCCTTCCATGGCTTCCAAAAGGGTATTCAAATAACGAATATCTCCGTTAATAACTTCTATACGACCTTCAAATTCGCTCAGATTTTCTTTTTTCCCTGTGGAGAAATTATCAATAACTCTCACAAAATGTCCTTGATTTAACAATTCCTTAACGATATTGGAGCCAATAAATCCAGCCCCGCCTGTTACCAAATATTTTTCCTGCACAATAAACTCCGATTTAATTTATAATAATATAATATTGTTAGCTATGAAACGTGACTTAAAGATTGGCACCTTGTCCTCAAACGTTGGCAGGCGGAGGCAAGTTGCACAAATACAAACAAAAAATAATTATTTATATAGCTTCTTACGTATACAACCTTACCATCTTTATTAATAATCTGACCTATTTAGAACATAGTAAGTATTTTTCGATTTTCCCATTTTTAATAGCATATTTTTCATGACCATTTGCGAAAGAATCAAACGCGCCCTTGACACCTTTACACCAAATAACTTTTCCACATCTGAAGTTCTGATTTTTTCATTTGCGTTGATAAAATCTATAACTGCTTTATCCCGATCTGTTTCCGCCACTTTTCCGCCACTTTTCCGCCACTTTTCCGCCACTTTTCCGCCATTTATTGCTTGATAATAATTCGGGCGTTTAAATATTACCTGGAAAAAATTCCCGCTTTCCCGATTGGAAGGTAAAGCTAATCCGGCAAGAAGACAGGAATTCTTAATCTTCGAAAAACCTGAGCCCCATTGCTCAATATAATTCAATTCTTTAAATATCCTGGCCAATATCGGATTTCTGATTTCAGATCTTTCATCGTCTAAAATATGTTCTAAGGAAATAGAAGATGGTAATACACCGGGAGACGTTATTTTTACATCATCATCAAAAATTGCAATTTTAATATTGCTGCCCAATATGGAATAATCTCTATGCACAAATGCATTAATTATTACTTCTCTTAAGGCCAGAATGGGAATTTCAAATGAATCTTCTCTAACGAAACCGTTTATTCTACCAGAAAGCATTAGATGATTCCTGAGAAATATTTCAACATTATTCAATTGATCAAAAATATTTCCTTTATACTCTTTACGATCAATGAAAACCTCACTGGTATTACCTTTAAAGCGGGCACAACTAACAGAGCTATTTTCAAACTGTCCGGCAAGAATAAAGGCAGCATTTGTATAGAATTCTTTTCCTGATTCTTCAATTAATAACTTTAAATTTTTTAGTATCGGTTTATTAATTTCTTTATTAAATAATGGGGCTAAAAATGACAATTCCGGTTCAATATTTGTATGATAATCAACAACTGCATCAAATGATAAATTTTGTCTTTCTCTTTCAAGCTGTTGAATTACCGGAAGATCAGCTTGCTTATTTGTAGCTCCAACTCTAATGTATGTACCGGATAACCTGTCTTCATTTTTTAAATGATAGGGTTTAAGACTACCCGTAAAGACTCTAATCACTAACAATAATTTATCTTTTATTTTTTCTAAAAACAGCTCAGGAATAATAACAGGAGAACATTGATCATAAATAAGATTGGCTACTTTATCCTGAAGTTCAAATATACTATCTTGTGGAATACCAACGATCTTTCCATTTTTATCCACACCAATTAATATTTCCCCACCGGCACCATTTGCAAAGGCAATAACGGTTTTCGCCAAGGTCTTGCCTTTGGGAAGTTCCTGTTTATACTCTAAGATTCTTGATTCGCCTTTTGATATCTTTTCAACTATTGACATAGTCAACATGTCCCAATATGGGGTAAATTTATAGCAATATCAACATTGGAAAAAATTACATTAATCTGCGTTTATACCCAATGAAAAAAGAGCATTAAATTTCAGATTTATTACAAAATTATCCTTATCACCAAATTGATTAGAATAGTGATTTACATTTTTCCGATAAATAAATTGTGCCGACAGACGGTAGTTTTCGTTGAAAAAATAAACCAAATCCAATGTATTTATAATATTGTTAGTAACAGGAGGAACCGGGAAGGGTTCCTTATCAAGCATAAAAAGATCGCTTAATTCCACATCTCCGTACCTGGCAATAATAGTTTCATTTTTGATAAACAGGGGAAAGAAATTCCAATAGGCCAATTTTATTTTAAATTCTTCACATGAAGCGCAAGGATATCCAAGTCCTCTATTTCTGTAATGATAATTTTCCCAGGTTCTGCGGGATTGATAGGTGCGATTCCATATCCGGATATATGAAATGGAGCTATTTAAACCGTCAAGGAAATAATCTGCTGTTTTTATGGTAAAATTCAACCCTAAGCGGTCAGGATGTTGCGCCCGATAATCTTCACCCGGATCATTATTAACGACAATATCATCTAGCAGAAACTGGCTATATAGCGTTATTTGTGAAAGTGGTTTCCAAAATATCTCAGCAGACCAAAGACCGCTCATATACTTTTGATCATTACGCTGCAACGCATAATAAAAATTCATAGGATTCATAAAAGCCCATTCAAATGACCTGTTTTCCCCACCATAAACAGCCATCTCTGAAAAACTAATTTGGATATTCTTTGTAAACTGAATATCAAGACGATGACCTACCAAATGTTTACGAGCGTCCTTAACCTCGGTAATCGTCGTGTCCTTATTATAAATCAAGGCATCCATATTCTCAAGAGGCGCATAAAGAAGCGACAGTTTAAAATATTTAGCCGTGTAATTAAACAAAAAATGATCATATGAATAAGGGGTAGAAGACAGTATCAGACTTTTTTCATTCAGGTCACCCCAGTTACGTTTCATACGTCCAAAGAAGACGTTAAAATTATTAAAATTTAAATTGATATATGCTTCGTTTACGCGACCATACAACCAATGATCGGATTTGCTTAAATCACCTGCAAAATTTTTATCATATTTATAATCCTGGTCTACGGTTGTACGGTTGGCAAGAGTGATATAGGAACTAACATAATGAACCGCGCCTTCAGCCCGATAACGTCCGTAGATGGTATCATCTTTTTTAACTTTCGCGTCAAGATTTAAATGTAGTGAGAGATTTTTATTTTCCCCATAAAAATGATTCCAATAATCATCAAAATACCTGCCGGCATTACTTTCCTCACTTTTTGCCGAATCTTGCCGCGTAGTATAGGGCTGAAATAAAACATAATCAGGAACATACTTACCCGAATTAACAAGATAGTCATAATAATCATACGTATAGCTATCCTTATCGAGATAAATATATTTTTGCGCCGTTTGGCTAAAAAGCGGAAAGAGAAAAAGAGTTATCAGAACGATTATTTTTTTTATTGATTTCATAGTAAGGTGATAAGGTTAAAAAGTTATGAGGTTATATGGTTATTCGAAGTTTTTAAGGGATTTAATAAGTCCGGATAACATACTCCTAATATATTTAACATTATTGGTCAGTTGATCTAATATAGTGTTTTCGATGTATTTAAGATTTAACGAAATAATTAATTGCGTTTCTAATTCTGCCAAGCTTCCTAGTGAAATATAAAGGAACTGAATATTTTCTTTTTTATGATTTCTTGCGGCGCCTTCGGCGATGTTGGAAGGTATGGAAACAGCAGATCTCCTTATTTGGTTTACAATACCATATAACTCAGAATTTGGAAAAGTACTTGTTATTTCATAAATTTTCGTTACAAGAGTCATACTTTCCTGCCATACCATTAAATCCTTATGGCTTCTTATTTTAACCATCTCTAATGCCACCTTTTTACCTTATAACTTCATCACCACATAACCTTATTACTTCATAACTTTCTAAAAATCTCAACAAATAAACAACTAAACATATTTTATCAATCACCCATTACCCAGTAACGAGTAACCGGAAACGAGCACCGAGTAACGAGTAACCATTTTTTACGCTTTCTCAAA
>JAUVIB010000353.1 GCA_030592985.1 Calditrichaceae bacterium
AACGCCTTGCCAATGATATTCCCGAAGAAGACAGAGATTACTTTTTAGAGCGTAAATATCCTGCTTTTGGTAATATGGTGCCGCGTGACGTTGCTTCCAGAAATGCCAAGATGGTTTGTGACGAAGGTCGAGGTGTTGGTGAAACCGGTCTCGCTGTTTATCTTGATTTTCGTGACGCCATAAAGGATTTCGGCAGGGAAGTCATTGAGGAACGGTACGGAAATCTGTTTGAAATGTATAAAGAGATTAACGATGAAGATGCTTATGAAGTTCCCATGCGCATATATCCGGCGCCTCATTATACTATGGGCGGTTTATGGGTAGATTATAACTTAATGAGCAATGTTCCCGGATTACATGTTATCGGTGAAGCAAATTATTCCGATCATGGGGCCAACAGACTGGGCGCCAGCGCTTTAATGCAGGGCTTGGCCGACGGTTATTTTGTTCTCCCATATACAATCGGAGACTATTTTGGGAATAATCCTTTAGATAAAATAACCACAGATCACGAAGCTTTTAAAGAAGCGGAATCTGCTGTTAAAGAGAAATATGACAAACTTCTGTCAATTAACGGGAATAAGACCGTTAAAGAATTTCATCAGGAATTAGGTAATATTGTATGGGAAAAAGTTGGTATGTCCCGCAGCGCCAAAGGGCTTAAAGAAGCCTTGGAAGAAATACCAAAATTGCGTGAAGAATTTTGGAAAAATGTTAAAGTTGCGGGAACCGCCGATTCGCTCAATAAAAACCTTGAATTTGCCGGTCGTGTAGCTGACTATTTTGAAATGGCGGAATTGATGGCTGAAGACGCTCTTCAACGAGAGGAATCCTGCGGAGGTCATTTAAGGGAAGAAAGCCAAACCCCTGAAGGTGAAGCGTTACGGAATGATGAAAAATTTACTTATGTTTCTGCCTGGGAGTATAAAGAACTCGGCAAATGGGAGTTGCATAAAGAACCACTGGTTTTTGAAAATGTTAAACTTACACAGCGCAGCTATAAGTAAGGAGGACAGAGAATGGAAAATAGAACAATAACAATAAATGTTAAGGTTTGGCGGCAGAAAAATGCTGATGTTAAAGGCGCTTTTAAAACGTATACAGTCAGTAATGTAAATCCGGCTATGTCTTTATTGGAAATGCTGGATGTTCTTAATGAAGATTTGATAAAAAGTGATGACATACCCATTGAATTTGATAATGACTGCCGTGAAGGTATTTGCGGTATGTGTGGAATGGTTATTAATGGCACAGCTCATGGGCCGAAAAGCGGTACAACAACCTGCGAAGTTCGCATGCGCCATTTCAAAGATGGGGATACCATCGTTTTGGAACCATGGAGAGCGAAATCCTTTCCGGTTATTAAAGATATTATTGTAGACCGTGATGCTTTTGACCGCATTATTGAGAAAGGCGGCTATATTACCGCTCATACCGGATCGGTTCCGGAAGCAAACGCAATTTTAGTACCTAAGGTAGATGCAGAACTGGCAATGGATTTTGCTGCCTGTATCGGCTGTGGCGCTTGTGTGGCCGCTTGTCCTAATGCATCGGCCGCTCTGTTTGTGGGGGCTAAAATTGCACAATTTGCATTGCTTCCCCAGGGACGGCCAGAAGCGGCGCGAAGGGCAGAATTGATGATAGCCCAGATGGATGACGAGATGTTTGGAGCTTGTTCTAATCACGGTGAATGTGAAGCGGTTTGTCCAAAAGAGATTTCCATTTCCGGAATTGCCCGTATGAGACGAGAATATTGGAAAACGGCAGTTAAATAGACTATTAAAAAAACGCCTAAATTTGTTACTATTTAGGCGTTTTGGTATATATTTATGACCATAGAAAAAGTAAACAATTCAAAATATAGACACAGAATTACCACTAAATTGCCATATGGTTATTTAGAAAAATTGGAATCAAAACGATATAGTGATAACACAATCAAAACATAGAGCCTACTTTAAAGATTTTGTAAATTACTCTAAAGAAAAGGATTTAGAAACCATTTCTAAAGATGAGATAAACGAGGATTCTTTCTTTAGTTAGAAACGAAATGATTTCAACTTCGCAGCAAAACCAACGTATTAATGCAATAAAATTTTATTATGAACAAGTATTAGGAAAAGAAAAACAATACTATACGTTACATCGTCCCAAAAAAGAGCATAAATTGCCGGACGTCTTGAGCAAAGAGGAAATTTTTGCAATCATTGACTGCACTCAAAACATTAAGCATAAATGCATATTGTCTTTAATTTATTCTTCTGGATTAAGGCGAAGTGAAATTATTAATTTAAGAATAGAAGATGTAGATTCTAAGCGAATGATGCTTAAAATTAAAAATGCAAAAGGTAAAAAAGATCGTTATTCAATACTATCTAAAAATGTTTTGCAACTATTACGTTCATATTACAAAATATATCGTCCTGAGAATTGGCTTTTTGAGAGCCCAAAAAATATTAAAAAAAGCAGCAAAAAATGCAGGAATCAGGCGAAATGTACATATTCATATGCTCCGGCATTCTTTTGCCACACATCTGCTTGAACAGGGTACAAACCTTCGGATTATTCAGGAACTGCTTGGACATGAGAGTATTAAAACTACTGAGATTTATACTCACATTTCAACTGCTGATTTTACCAATATAACGAATCCATTTGATGATGCAAAAACTGATGAATAAGATATTAATGGCACATAGCCCACTTATACAGAGTGGTATATGCCATCATAAAGATAGATATAAAAAAATAAATGCCATATGACACATACACAGACGTTACCTGCAAGCATAGAAAACAGAATGCGAATAACTAAAATATAGAATTTATGAAGACAAAAAAAAGAATATTTAGAAATTGGCTAATCTTAATAATTATATTATTTACTTCAATATATTCATATGCCCAATACGATAGTATTCCTTTTGGGGGATATGAAAGAACCTATCTTGTTCATTTACCAACAGGTTATACTGGAACTACGGATTTACCTTTGATAATTGCTATGCACGGTGGAGCAGGAAATGCTTACAATATGGAAAATATTTCGCAATTAAGCATAAAAGCAGATGCTGAAAATTTCATTGTTGTATATCCAGAAGGAATAAAGGGAGGTTTTTTTAATATTAGTTCTTGGAATGCAGGTTGGTGTTGTGGTTTTGCAAGCAGTTCAAATGTTGATGATGTCGGGTTTATAGATGCTTTACTTGATACATTAATTAATCATTATTCAATAGATACTAATCGTATTTATGCGACAGGAATGTCTAATGGTGGCTTTATGTCATACAGGTTGGCTTGTGAGTTATCCGATAGAATTGCCGCTATTGCACCTGTTGAGTGTTCAATGACTATGACAAGTTGCACACCTAATCGTCCTGTTCCGTTAATTCATTTTCATTCATATCTTGATACACATATCCCTTATGATGGGGGTGTTGGAAGTGGACCTTCAAATCATTATAATCCCCCGTTAGATTCAATTATGAATTTATGGGCAACTAATAATTCTTGTAATATCTTGAATGATACAATTATTAATAATACTCAATACACTTTAACAAAATGGACAGATTGTGATTGCGGAACTGAAATTCATTATTACATAACACAGGACGGAGGGCATTCTTGGCCCGGTGTTGGTGGTTCAACTTATATAAATGCAACTGATTTAATGTGGTCTTTCTTTCAACAACACTCACTTAACTGCAATTCCTCATCAATAAATAATAAAATTACTGAAAAGAATAGTGTTACCATATATCCAAATCCTACAAACGGATTATTAAGAATATATTCTGAAATAAATTATCAAAATTTAGAAATTTCAATATTTACAATTTTAGGAGAAAAAGTTTTAACAGTAAAAACCCAATCTGAACTTGACATTAAATCTTTGACAACTGGAACTTACTTTGTGAAAATCAAAATGGATGGAATATCAAGAATGAGTAAAATAATAAAAATTGAATAAAGCCAGCAGGTAATAAATAGCCTTCATTCGGCACGAAGCACCCAGTTTGAAGCAGATGTTGAACTAAATCCGTGACTGTTTGCTCTTCTATGGGTTTTCAATACTATTTTTTGGGGAGGGGGAGTTCTTTTGAGGAGCCAATGACCCGCGATTATTGGCAGATTTTTGCAATTTTTTGATTATATCACTGACATATTTTTATTTCTATCCACATAAATACCTGATTTTACAAAACCCTTAGAAGACCGTTGCAATATATGTGAATAACTCAAAACCAAACTCATTGAACAGTGCCACCCATTTCGGTTCTGATAGAGCC
>JAUVIB010000272.1 GCA_030592985.1 Calditrichaceae bacterium
ATTACACCGGCTGACCCGCTAAGACGTAAAAGGGAATTTTGGTAAAATTCTTTCTCTATATCTATTTGATAATCTAAGCATATTGAATTGCTCAACTGATTATTCCAACCGTTTACATGGCCAGAGGTTGGTAAAATATCATGTATCCCATTTTGAACCCATTCACCACCTCCACTTTTCCCCATCATTCCAAAATAAAATCCGGATGTAATCACATAAGAAAAATCTGCATCGAAACTTTTTTTAATATGCCCCATTAACCAATATGATGAAAATGGCCGATCACCGATTTGCGGTGAATTAGCATCAACATTTAATGGCGTAAATATATCCTGGCGCAGAGTCATGCCATAAAAAATCCTGCTATTATCCTTATGCGGTAAAAGCAAGAGGTTAAGTGGAGATGTCTGCAATTGATTATTCCAAACTTCCAATGATGTACCGTTTGTAAAATAGTAGTCGGTTTGGTTAATAAAATCATTGTCCCAGTCTAACTTTACAATCCAGGGAGAAGCGGAACCCCGGTTGTCTTGTCCCTGCACTGAGTTTAACAAGATCAAATTAATTGTTAGCAATAATCCGATGTATGTATATAATCTTTTCATAATAATTCATATTTTATGTTAAGTGATATACGTTTTTGAAATAAAAAAGTTCAAAAAATTGAAAGTATTTCTATATTTTAAAGACTATGTTTAATTCATTTCCTTTAACTTGAGATTTTCCTGTGTAATTTAAAGAAGTGTAGTTTTTAACAACCACTTGCAGCCTTAAGTTTTTTATTTTGGTTTTTGTTCATCGCACCTTGAATACACTTGAAATTTAAATTGATAATAATGGTACAGAAAATAGATAATAGATGCATGAGAAATTAAAAACAGGATAAATATCATAGTAAAAAAGATGGGAGAAAAATCAATAGTTATTCCCGATATAAAAAAACGTGCAAAACTAATTAAGGAAAATAAACTTTTAATGATTCCAAATCCGAACATTATTGTAATAAATATTGTGGCATGTTTTAATAATTTTTCATTAGATGGAATTTCTCTTCTATAAAATATCAATAAAATAAACAAGAGAATTGCTCTAATAAAACCTACTATCTCTCCCAAAAGCCGGATTATTTTAAAGTCGAAAATTTCTCGCGTTATTGGTAATCTGAGTATAGTATGCGGAACAAAACATCCAATTATTAGTATTAACGCCAAGCCAACTTTTTTATTAGAACTCTCTTCTTTATAAAATAAAAACACAAATAGAATTATAATAACACCGGAAATGAAAGAAATCATAGAAGTGATTCCAGGTACAGGCGAGATATAAAATAGGGAAGGAATGAATATATGAGTTAATTTAAGTAATATTTCATAGGCCAGAGTTATTATTAGAGCAATTGTCATATTTTTTAAATTCATAATAAATACCTTCTTTATCTTTAAATTCTAAGTTATTCAAAGACTATGCTTTGAAAAAAGCTAAACTTCAATAATCCTATCGTCTGGTCACGAGCTTTACATATGTTAAAAGAAGTGTTGTTGTAAAAATAGCCACAGAAGTTGCTAAAATGATTTTTATCGACACTTTTGATAGAAGACAGGTTAATAAAACATAATCAGTAATACTAATAGGGAATAATTTTTTATCGTAATTCTCTCTTTGCTTTAATAAACTGAAATAGACCGGATACATGAATATGCGTATCCAAATCATATTGCTCATCCATTGGGGTAATAATCCAGGCTTCTTTAATATCCAAATCATTTAAGGCATTCCTAAAACCACGGCTAACTTTGGGCGCTTCGGATGTTTTACATTCGATAGCTATTTTTTGATTTCCCTTAATTAGTACCAGGTCAATTTCCATGCCGTTTGAAGTTCTGTAAAAGAACGGCCGCCAGCGCGGCATAACATTCAAAATGTTTTCAACTACAAAACCTTCCCACGAATGTCCGAAAACAGGATTGCCGAACAATTCTTCCTGGGTCTCTATCTCCAAAAGTGTATGCAGCAATCCACTGTCGCGTATATAAATCTTGGGCGCTTTGATCAGTCGTTTTTTAATATTCACTTCTAATGGAAGCAGTTCGCGCATTATAAAGGTTTTAATTAGAATGGATAGATGATTACGTACCGTATTATAGCTCACTCCGAGAGATTCGCCGAGTTTGGAACGATTGAATATTTGTCCATGTACATGAGCCAGCATACGCCAAAAACGCTCCATTGTTATTGCCGGAATATTGAATCCAAATTGTGGGAGGTCCCTCTCCAAAAAAGTTTTGATAAAATTCTCACGCCAGTCATAACTTTCTCTTATATCTTCTTCGAGATAGCTTCTCGGGAAACCGCCTTTCAGCCATAAATCCCAAAGTATATTCGGATTGCCTGTTTCTATCTCATCCAAGAAAAACGGAGTTAATTCCAAATAGGCGATCCTGCCGGCCAGCGATTCGGAAGATTGTTTTATCAAATCACGCGAAGCGGAACCGAGTATTAAAAATTGGTTATTTTTTCCCGATTGATCTACAAAACTACGGATAGCTGTAAAGATTTCCGGTTTGCGCTGAATTTCGTCGAGGCAGATTAAGTGATCGCTGAAGCGTTTGAAAAATAGTTCCGGTTGATCCAGTTTACGCAGGTCAGAGTGTCTTTCCAAATCGAGATAAATGGATTTAGGGATTTGTGCTATCAAGTGATTGGCTAATGTCGATTTGCCGCATTGACACGGACCGAGAATGGTGGTTACCGGATTCTTTTGCAGTTTTTTTTCGATTACAGGCTGTAACAGTCGTTTAACATAACCATGCATATTATAAATATAATTTATAATTTACAATATTCCAAAAATATATATACCATAATTAAGTAAAATTTCATAGGCCAGAGTTATTATTAAAGCGACTGTCAGGCTATAATTTGGGAGCTGCCTTCTTCTATTGAAATCAGCATCTAAACCCCGCTGTTTGTTCGTCCAGTGTGGCAGCACCTTTTTTTTGGCGTGAGTAGACAGTATTTTATACAAAGTGTTAACATACTCTTTTATAAAATCGTCATTTGAGGAATAACATTTTCTTTACATCTGAAAATTCACCGGCTTGAATTCTATACAGGTACATTCCACTTGGTAATTTATCTGCATTAAATCGAATAGAATGAAAACCGGCATTTTTATATTCATTTACTAAAATTGCCACCTCTTTACCAAGCATATTGTAAATTTTTAATTCTACATATTCGCTCTGCTGCAATTGAAAATTTATAGTTGTCGTTGGATTAAACGGATTTGGATAATTTTTATTTAATTTAAAATTGTGTGGATTATTTTCCATTTGCAGGATAGCGGAATTGTATGTGCGAGGGTAAAAATAGAGATGTGGATGTAGTCCTTCACTCAGCGTGTAATATCCGGATAAATCGGCAGCCCAGCAGACAGCTTCTCCTTGAGGTTCTTTGATGTAGGGTACAGCTGCAAGATTATTTCCTAATATTTCCTCGATTGTTTGCGCATCGGTTTTTTTCCAATAATAGATAACGTTTGATTTTTTAATTAGAATTTCTTTGCCGTCAGGAGAAATATCACCTCCCACAGCTGTACTAAATGGTAACGTGGCTATGACCTCCAATGTATCCACATGGGTAGTTGGCACCGGATAAAAAGTGTAGGGCCAGGCTAACTTATATACTTTAGTATTTGTTTCTTTAGACACAATAAAAATGTCTAAGCTTAAGGAATCGATCATAAGTGTTTCTGCATTACGGCTTCCATCAGGATATTGGAATGACAGTCTTTCTGCATTATATATCACAGAATCAATCGGATCCTGATCGGCGGAAACACGGGGTTCGGGAAAACGATAAATTAATTTAACATCATACTCTATATCATTGTCACCAATGTCCGCGATGTAAATATAGTGTTCACCTGGTATCGGCCCGGGTCCGATAGCAATATCCTCCCAATCCCTATTTGGTGTTAATGCGATTATAAAATTGCCAAGGTGCTTGCCCTGACTATTAAATGCAAAAACTCTATTCTTGCCGCCTGAATCATTATGTGTCCACAAAACCCCCGGATTTTTTCTGCTGGCAGCAATACCCGAAGCTTCTACAATATCATTCGATTCAATTATCCCCATATCCACTCTGTCGCCGAATTCTTGAGACAAGGCGGAATTGTATATAAAAAAACTAATTAACAGGTGAGCAAAAAGTAATCGTTTCAATTTAAATCTCCAATGCTATTTTTATAAGAAGAAGTTTCTTCCCGGGTAATAAGTAATCAATAAAGATAACTGACAAGTTATAATATTGTTCCATGATAGACGGAAAAAGTACATTCATTCCATTTTTTTGATGACTATTGCTGAATAAGCTGACTGTATTCGTCAAATCGTTTCAATATTTCCTTCACATAATTAACCGGTTCCTCACCGCGACAATATCCGTATGTAACAATCGGGTCATCATAATATTTCTTGTTTGCTTTTAACAATAAATAGGCGGCGGTGTTGTCATCCCAGCGGAGAGGGTCTTTACCATATTTTTCAGTTAGTTTTTGAGCGTCCCGCACATGGCCTTGTCCTGCATTATAGGAAGCTATGGTGAATTTCAATCGCTCGAGGCTATCCGGTATTTCAGTCCAGTATTCCTGCAGCCAACGGATAAAATTGACACCGGCTTTAATATTTTCCTGCGGGTTATATATATTTTTTGCCCCGAATTGGCGGGCAGTGGCAGGAAGAAGCTGCATCAGGCCGATGGCTCCGGCCCATGACTTTTCTTTGGGAATAAATTTAGATTCCTGGTAAATAAGAGAAGCAAGCAGCCGCCAATCCCAGTTAATTTTTTTAGCGTATTTTTTTATTAAGGGATCGTATTTGGAAATTTTGCCGCCCTTTACAGAAAGGTAAGCGCTCTTCATTCTTCTTTTATAAGCGCTTCTGTCGACAAAATATTTATTATAGATTACCCGATAATCAGCACTTTTTATCTCGGTTTGAATCCAGTGATTCAAAGTATCCAGCAGAATAGGAGATGTGGGGCGTACGGCCCAGGAAATTCTCTGCGGCAGGCTGATTTTTGTGGTAATATCTACATTATTGTAATAGATGCTGTTTAATTCGGCAATATTATTATCAGCGATCGTATATTCAATTTCACCGTCATTAACCATTTTTATCAAATCGCTTACACCGTAATCTTTAGACATGGGAATGATTTCAATATCGCC
>JAUVIB010000464.1 GCA_030592985.1 Calditrichaceae bacterium
ATATCACCGCTGCCTGAGGGATATTCTTGTCCGAATCCACCTGCGCCTGTGATAATATTACCATCGACCGCAACCACATCCGGTTTATTGCGTTCTTCGTATGTGTATGCAGGATAACTATAAATACGGCTTGGCCCGATAGAACTAAAATATTCTATAATATTTGGTGAGCTATAGCGCACTGCGCCCGCTGCAATAACATTAGATACGACCGACTGGCCGTTAATACTACCCGGTAGATTGTTATATTCATCCACCGTAATATAGCGTAAATTATATGTTAATTCTACCCGACGATCAGCACCTGAAATTTTTTCGATCACAATATTATAGGTCACAGTAGAAAATGAATTCACAGGAATATATACAAAGGGATCGTTCACATCAGACTGTATAGCATCAAAATTCATTCGCGCGGTCATATTCTGATTAACTATATGCAATGTATATTGACTAGTGGCTGCACCGAACGGTTCATTCCATTGCAAAAAAATGTATCCACTGGAATACCATAAATTTGGTGGTGTTAATGTAATTGCCTGTCCATAATCTCCACTGCCAAAATCATGTGCTTCGCTAATGCCGGAAATAGAAGGAGACGGGGTTACTCCGCTATAATCTCCTTCATAATGTTCATCTTGAGAATTTCCCGCGGAGCTGGCATAAACCACATTGTCATTTTCAATTACGTTTCTCACAGCAGTGGCAATAGGACCTTCTTCAAAATAGGGCTCGCCAAAAAACCCAATATCATCAACAATAACATTACATCCCGCAGCCGCTAAATCATTAACCGAATTTATAAATTCGAGAGAACTTTGGACCCCTTCGCTAAAATATAATTCAGCGCCCGGCGCTAAATCATGAATGATTTCCAGCATGGCGGTACCTTCATCCCCCCCCTGGCTATTATCAATCACATTAACAACAGACGGAAGATCTCCGCTATTCTGGGCATCGGCAATATTATCGACGCCGTCCGATATTACGCCGACTTTGATACCGCTTCCGTC
Organism: Calditrichaceae bacterium; assembly: GCA_030592985.1. GTDB lineage: Bacteria > Calditrichota > Calditrichia > Calditrichales > Calditrichaceae > JAUVIB01. The sequence continues at coordinate 1,014 of JAUVIB010000464.1, forward strand.
TGCGCCAAGGTACTGCCGGATAATATCAGTTTTATGCAGTGTATCTCCCTCGGAGGTCACGGATCCTGTTCGGGTATATCCTCTATGGCATTCACTAATATTTCTAATAGCAGAATTTTGAATAAAACTTAAAATATCCTCTCCGGAGAGCCAGCAGTCTATCATTCCTAATTCTGAATTGGTTGCTGTAATTTCTGCACCGGCTTGCGATAGGTCACTTTGAACCATTTCAATATCCGATAAACATTTTATGCGAACAAATATTCTGTTTTGCGAATCAATTCTATAATTAAGAAAATTTTTTGTCTTTAAATCAGCATTTTTATATTGTGCAATGAATTGCAGGTTATTTTCCATTTCATATATCAGATCCGCAAGAAATGGTGACAAATTATCAGTTTGCACTTTTTTCAGCGCTGTGTGATGAGGAATTAGAGGGATTATATTTTGGGCAAACAGTTCAATATACAATATGAAAAAAACGGAAAAAATAATTGTTTTTCTCATCTTCACCTCTTATTATAGAATATAACGGCGCCATGTCTGAGACGGGCGCAGCGACTAAGCAGTGTCTGAACGAAAAGTTACCAACACTGTCATTTCGACGAATGAAATGAAGAGAAATCTTATGTTTTTTAAGAAGTTATAGATTTCTCGACTACGCCGAAATGACAAAATCATCTTTTTCGTTCAGATACTAAAATTAATTAATTTTTATCATTTCTGCTCACATCGTTGTTTGAAAACCATTTGGCTCTGATAACATTATTGTAAAAACTCCAGGAACCGTTCTTTTTTTTATGCTCATGTCCCAAAATCCATTGGTTATAAATTTGTTTAAATGTTCCATCCTGTGATCTGTATTCAATCCATTTATCAATATAGCGCTGCCACACATCATCCCTTGCAATGGGAAACACCAATGCGTTATTGATATGGTATGGCAATGGATTTACCAGTTTATAATTTGGATGGTATACGGTTAATGCAGCTGCTCTTTCAGCGCTGGTCAGGTGGGCGTCAAATTTTATGGAATCATTTTGATTCTGATTAAAGAATTCATTTAAATCAGCTATTGGATATGCGCTTCCATTAATAAAATATGATAAAAATTCTTCGGCAATTTCCCATCGTTCAAGATATGATATTGTAAATGTATCGAGTTCTGACGCCGTTCTATAATCATTCAAATTATTATTTTCCTTACGAACCAGTAAAGCTAATGAAATATTTTGGTATGGCTTGGAAAGTTCTATCTCCTGGGCATAACGACTGGAAATAAATATGTCCGACATAATTATATCGAAATAATCATTATTCATTTCTTTGGTTAAATGTCCTATATCAACCGGTACGAATTCAATACTTACTTTTAGATCATGGGCAAGTTGATGAGCCAAATCCACGCCATAACCAACTAACATACTGTCACTATTCAAAAAAACGAAAGGAATTGAATTTTTATAAAATCCGACACGTATTTTCCCGCGCCTTTTTATCCGGCTTATTGTATTCTCACCGCGCCATTTCTTAATCGGATTAGGTGAAGCTTTATCCAGAACCACATAAGGCTGCATAGAGCTAATTAAGGAGAAATGATTGATAATTTCCTTGTTCGTGGGAATATTCTGCATTGCTTTTTCTAAAGTGATATTCAAGGCAAAAATGGATACTCCTCCAACAATGCCCACGACAATTATTCCCTGTACCAGTTTTTTCATTTTTACTTTAATAAGACCCGTTACGGCTGAAATAGTCAATAAGGTGAGAGTGATCAAATGAAAGGCGCCAAGGAACACACGGATACGGTCAGTAAAAACGGAAGAAATTATAAATAACTGAAATGTTTCTTTTGAAATTTCCAACACATCAAGAGTAAAAGGCAAGCCGGTAATAGGCGCTACAAAACTACTTAACAGTGTAGTACTTATGAATATCGGAAAATCGGACAGAACCAACGCCTTACCTGTAAACCAGGCAGCAAAAGGAACAAAAATAAATATCATTAATGTCCCGAGATTTGGAAAAGGATACGCTAAAGGCATTATAATATCCACCTTTGTATGTGCTTTCTCTG
>JAUVIB010000338.1 GCA_030592985.1 Calditrichaceae bacterium
AACATACCGAAATGAGGAGCATAATTTAATTTAAATACACCATTGGATTTGGCTTGTCCTGCATATCCATTTGCAGACAGAGCAGAGAGTCCGGCTACTGTCAAGGTTGCTTTTTTTAAAAAATCTCTTCTTTCCACCTCTCCTCCATTCTATTATTATACATTTGAAACACGCAGTATGATTAAATAATCATACCTGTCTAAGTCATGAACATATTTTGTTTATATTTTACTATTTTTATTAAGACCAATCAAAATTATTCTAATGTTTGCAGATATGAGACATTTTACTCAGACAATCAGATAATGTAACTAAAAATAGTAAAGCAGAACCTCTTCCTTGCAGTAGTTTCCAAGTTTTGTGATATTCTAAAGCTTGTTTAGTAACTCTTCTTCAATTCTTTCACTAACTTTTTATACCAATAGAAAAATCTTCAGTTGGTATTTTTAGGCATATTGTAATTTGATTATTTCCTAAATATAGTGTCATAATGATATTCTAAAAATTCTTCACTTGGAAGATATTTTTGAGGTAGTATTATGGTTTTACCATCCAAATGAGAAAAATATTTATCATAATACTCCTCTTTTTGTTTTTTCTTTAAATAATTCGAGAGAATGATCTCATATCTTTTATTAATACTAATTAGGCCTGTATCAAAGGCTTTGTCGTATAATGCAGAAAGACAGATTCCATTTTCTGGATTCAGACGCTCTTTTTCATTTTTTGACCAAGGAATAATGTGGCTCGCTATTAGCAACTCTGGAATATCAACGCCTGAAATAGCACACTTTCCATAATAATTTGCCATGACAATTTGTCTGAAAACATTTTGATTAACTCTTGTTTTAACCTCTTGAATTTTTGCTTTCCCTCTCAGGTGTTCAATACCTATAAGAATCTCAGCATATTTCAACTCAACTGATTTATGTTCCATTTTTGCTATAATCTTTTCGCTCTCATATAATAAATCCTCTTTATTATTAATGAACTCATTCCAAATAGGCTCTACTTGTTTTTTTCCTCCCTGGAGCCCAATAACACCTCTTTCTTGATGAAAGGAATCCACACTCGCAAAATTAGACAACCTCATTGCGATAGAACCAGGAGTTCTGTTAATATTATCAGCCAAATAGATAATTTCAGGAGTTCTTGAATGAAGTTTCCCGAAAGGAAGCTTAAGATAAAGATTTAACGCTAATATTAGTTCTTCTCGTGTCCAAAGTCTACTTTTCATACTTTTTATTTTAATGAAAAAAAATGATCATTCATTGAATTATGACTTGTAACTGTTGTTGATGAAACAATTGTTAATTGAAATTTGAACATATCGGCAAATTTTCAAATATTTATAAAATTGATTTTATTCTATTAAAAAGTTCATTAAAAGTTGTTATTTCAATATCTTTTTGACTACTTTTTATCCAAATCAATTAGCCAAATATTGCGGTACTGCACCGGGTCGCCATGATCCTGTAAAAATAGTCCGGCGGGAATGGTTTCATCCGGGATAAAAGCTCCCCCGGTGGGGAACGGTAATTCCAAATTATCATGAATGACAACGCCATTATGCACCACTGTTATGCGGGCATTGGCCATCTTTTTACCTTTTTTATTGAATTTTGGCGCTTTAAAAGTGATGTCATATGTCTGCCACTGCATGGGAGGAGCACACATATTTACCAATGGTCGTGAAATTTTATAGATACCTCCGCATTCATTATCTTTACCCTCGAGCCCATAACTATCCAATACCTGAACTTCATAGCGACATAACTGATACAGACCGCTATTACCGCGGCTTTGACCTGTAAAATCAGGCATAAAAGGCGACCTGAATTCAAGATGTAATTGATAATTCCAAAAGGATTGCCGTGTATATATGGAACGGCTTCCCGGCTTTACCTGCATAGCCTCATTATTAACAATCTCCCAATTGGGTGCGTCGTCATATTGGGTTGTTTCTACCTCTTTCCAGGCTGCATCACTCTCTCCCGATTCCGGTGGAAACACACTATCAAAAAGTTCTTTACCCTCTTTCCCTTCTTCTTTATAGGCGCCGGATACATGCCAATTTGTTATAAACCCTTTCGTCAATTTTACAGATAAATCTTTGCTGGCTTTCGCGGATACGGTGATATTGTTAAGCGCTTCCCCATTGGTATTGCTTAAACGTAAATATGCGCCCCAACCACCATTATCATTGGGTACTTTTACGAAAATATCATTCCAGCCTTTTTTCAAATCGATATTTACCGTATCCTGCCCGGGACTTGCCCCGCGATGCTTATTTAAGGCAAAGACAACCGTACCATTTAACCATATTTTTATGCCATCATCGCTGCCTAAATCCAACATGACATTTTGTGCTATATCGGACCATATATTTGTTTTCAGGTAGGCACAACTATTGTCACCGCCTGCATATTTTGCCAGATTAACATAGCCATCCGGCTCGGGAGTTTGACTCCAATTCTTTAATGAGGTTCCATCAAAAAGAATCGCAGCATTTTGCGGGGGTTTTTTACCCAAAGTTGGTGATAAACGTTCGGTTTTCTTCAGAAGGAAAGTACCGGTTTTTGAACCTTTAACAGTACCCGACAATCCTTCCTTTGTGATTTTAACAATCCAGGAGGTACCTATATTACTTCCTTCCTTAAAATTAATGGATCCATCATCCTGTTTTTGGCCATCGAGTACGATTAAAGCGGGTTCCCTTGTATCAAATTTACTCAGGATATTGGTTTTATAATGGCCATCTTTATAAGCAATTACCTGCGCGCATAAGGGCTCTTCACCCTGTTCTAATGTAAGTGTACCCTGATAGTCACCCATTAAAAGGTCAAGAGGCGCCGTTCTGCTGATCTGTTTTTTATCTACTGTCTTATTGCAATTCCCGCTGCATGCAACCATTATGGGCAGCAGAAAAACTAATAATAATTTCTTTTTCATTTTATTTAATCCTATCCGTTTATATCTAAGTTAAGCCGTTTTTTTTATGGGTCCTATAAATCCAAATATTTATTCTTATTAATTAAATTTATATAATTCTATACCAAAATATTGAAATTTGAATAATGAATATCGATTAACGAATTATGAACAGAGAATGGGAATTTTTCTTCATTCAAACATTTTCTTATTCCAAATATAGTCCCTTCCCTATTTTTTAGAAAAGGGATTTTGGGATGGGTAAATATAACCAATATCGAAAATAACTTGTTGATTTGTATCCCTAAGTGGCCTATTTAACCAGCCTTACTTTCAGACCTTCCAGTTTCCGTCCTTCGGTATTACGAAAACGAAGGCTTGCGCCCCAGCCGCCTCCCATATTGACGACTTTAAACATAATGCGGTTCCACCCTTTTTTCAATTTTACATCTACGATATCCTGCCCGGGTTCACAGGGCCGGGCAACATTATTAGAATGAACCAGTTTGTTATTAAGCCACACTTTAATGGCATCATTACTACCCAGTTCCATCCTGACTTTTTGATCTACCGGTGACCAAACCTCATTCCTTAAATAGGCCGCTTTAACCAACGGCCCAAAAACCAGGTTAATCGCCATATACCAATATTTCTCTTTTTCTAAACCGGCCGGCATATCTTTCCATTCGCCTTTTCCCTTTTCAGGATCAAATTTATAATCAAAAAGGCTTATATTTTTCATTCCATGCGGGCCTGAAACTTCCCAAAGGGTGATATGATCTTCAAATTTTTCAATGGAATTAATTCTATTTAAAGCCTTCTGTTTAAAATCATCATTAGCGGTAACCGTAAGTAAAGTTTCTAATGCCGGCTTTACATCATCCGCAAATTCATCACTTAATTTAAGTCCGATACTTAAAACAGCTGCTGCTGCCTCCTCTTTCAATTGCGGGTTTTTCAGGTATTTCTCAACGAATTTCAAAGAGTTAACTGTAGCCATTTGCGAAACTCCGGCAAGAACCGACCGTTTTTCTGCCGTACTCTTTGCTAAATTCATAGCATCCTGATAGGCTTTAATTTTTTCTTCCGGCCCATATTTATCAGCTAAACTAATCATTCGAATATACCCTCTGATGGCTAAAATACGCTGTTTTTCATCTGTTGATGTTGAAGCGATTTTATACACATCTTTAATAGGGGTTGCATCGGGCCAATCACCAATGGCTCTCGTTCCTGCAATTCTAATCTCCATACTTTTACTCTCGATCGCTGTATAAACAGCCGGTAATGACATAGGATCACCGATTTTTCCGAGAATCTCAATCAAAGCTGCCTGTGCTGCAATTTCTTTTGTTTGCGATATTTTTATCAGTATTTTTTTTGATTTAGGTGTATTATCTGGAAGTTTTTCATCAGCGACCAATACAGCTTTCTGCAATGCAGTACGCTCTTCAGCAGACTTAGCCTTCACCAAAAAGTCGAGTAAATCATCAAGGTCACCGGCAATCGCCACATCTCTCCAGGAACGAATCGCTTCTAAACGTACTTTCTCATTACT
>JAUVIB010000486.1 GCA_030592985.1 Calditrichaceae bacterium
GATTATCAGTAAGAATCTTGAATTTATCGATTCCGCTTTGAAATTCGGTATGGCTCGTTTATGCCCCCCTACCATAGAACAGATCGGTTCAGAAGCCGGTATTGACACACCGGATGAGTACTTTGACGAAGTGATTAATGAGTATCAACAACGACGGGATACGATGGTTCAACTATTAAATGAGATGCCCGGAGTTATAGCTCCAATGCCAAAAGGCGCTTTTTATCTCGTTGCTGAGCTGCCGGTAGATGATGCCGATAAATTTTCCCAATGGTTATTAACCGATTTTGATGTTGATAATAAAACAGTTATGCTCGCTCCGGCCAACGGTTTTTATTCCACAAAAGGATTAGGAAAAAAAGAAGTCCGCATTGCTTACGTCTTAAACGTGGAAGAGATCAAAGAAGCCATGGCTATCTTGAAGGAAGCTTTACAGGTTTATCCGGGTAAATTATAGACCTAATATTTTTGAAAAAACAGGCAATACATTATTACCAAAATTGATAAGAAGAGAAGTAAGGTTAAAAATATGAGGACTCTGCTAAGCCACAATTATAAATAATGGCCAAATAATGTTTTATAATTCGGGAATCCATCATTTATCCGACATAAAGGTGAGCAAGTGTTTCATTCACCTAAAAGGGTACGATTATTCCCATGCCGGTTTATATTTCAATACCAGTTGCATAAAAAACCGTGAACATATGTTTGGGGAAATTTCAAGCGGAAAAATGGTATCGAACATATTCTGTAAAACCAAAGAATATTCAGTTTTTTGAATAGACTCATTAAAAATATGATACTTATGAACTTTTTTTGTCTTACTAAGTTATTATTAAATAATCCACTAAATAATTTCTAACGAACTTATTAAACACGGAGTAATAGTATGAAAAATTATATTAAAACCATCAGTCTTTTATTACTATTTTCCATAATTTTACTCTCTTGTAAAAATAAAATCACACAAACCGATACCCCCGTCAAAGTCGGTGAAACTATTATTTCTGACTATATGTTTCTGAAAAATTCATATTTTTTTATTAATAAAAATTATCTATATAATTTTGAAAAAGGTTATAGTGATGATATGCAAAAATTTACTTATGAGATAGGAAAATGTATTCTAGTGTTTGACGTTTATACCAATACAATTGCGTCTGATTGTGATGCGATCAAGGGAATTGCAGTATTAAATCCTGAAAATTATGATAGCTTATCATTAGAAGATTACAATAATATTCAGCCTATCGAAGGGAAACTCGAAAAAACTTATTTTTGCAAGCTGACACCAGGAAAAGATTATGATTATGACCCATATAGAGGTTTCTTCTACTTAAAAACACCCGCATCTGAGAAGGAGGTTATAGCAGTCTCATATTTGACAGATGATGAAATACAAATCGGAACATCAAACGGTGATATTAAATCAGATACAAATGTAATACTAATTAGCAAATTAATTAAGCCACAAACATTAACGCCTTCTAATAAAGATTTATGGGATTTAATGATGCGGAATGTCTATGCGATAAATGATACATCTAAGCATTTGGGTAATTTTAATATTAATATTGAATATAACAATGGTTCAAATTACGTTGACAGGCAAATAGAAAATCCTATGAATACATTTATTAATTTGCTGGGATTAGATTTAGTAGATACAAATTATAGTTTAATGGAAAATGGAGATGGTATTGTTGATTGCAATTTATTTATCATTAATACTTGGAATAAAATAATTATTTTCCCTTCCGATCAACCATTTGATCCATTACCGGAGAGACGTTTTCAACTTAATGAATCCAATCGTGCCAAGCTCTATGATATCCCGGTTTCAAACATTTCAGAACTTATGATGGAGTCAAGATTTAGAATTGTAGTAGAACACTTCGAATAAGATAAAATATCCAACAATTAAGGGATAAGTGTATGAGTTAAGGACTTGTAGTAAAACCTCAATTTCTCAGATTACGGTTTTCTTCTTCTCCACTTATTTAAATTCCCGCTATTTCAACTCCGCCAGCATCAGCATTATCTTCTTATGAATATTATCAATTTTTGTCATACTGCCGTCATAATTATTAGCAATCATAGAGAAAGCGATTAAACGGCCTTTGCGATCGTGTAAATAGCCCGCATGGCTGCGGATTCTGTGAAGCGTCCCCGACTTTAGACGGGCATTATTCTGCAACAAGGTACCTCTGCCAAAATTTTTATAAACGCCGTCGTCATTTGAATTTCCTGCAACGCTTAATGAATTATAAAACGTTTGAAAAAGCGGATGGGAGGCCATTTCACTCAACAAGTCGGCCATCATTTTAGCACTGACTGTATTGGTACGTGATAATCCACTGCCGTCATCCATCTGAAAACCGTCTGTATTAATATTCATCTCTTTTAAGAATTCTTTAACAATTTTTACGCCTTCTTCAATACTTCCCGGCTGGTTATTATGAACGGCAATCATCTTAAGAAGCTGCTCGGCAAAGAGATTAATGCTGCGTTTATTGATCCAATAAACAATTTCACTTAATTCAGGTGAATGGATTTTCCCGATTAAACGTGTCTCATCATATTTTTTGGGCTGTTGTGTCTTTCTCGCCGGAAATCCGACAGAAATACCGTGCATATTAAGATATGCTGTTAAATACCTGACAAAAAACAGCGCAGGGTCAGGCATGGCTCCTTTAATGGTAAATCTCGATCTTCCCCTGGGAACGGTTCCTTCAAGACGCGCTCTATACTGATCCGGCGCACAAAAAATATAGGCCCTGTCTCCCGTGC
>JAUVIB010000401.1 GCA_030592985.1 Calditrichaceae bacterium
AACGTTGACAGGCGTATTACTCGAGGGACATGATGCAAAAAAGGCTTCTCAATATATAGTAAAACATTTACCGGGTAATCCTGTGTTCAGTCTGCACAAGGTAATCGAGGGAGGACCGAGATATATTACACCAAAACATTCATTTTAAGTGTTTGAAAAAAAAATTTCCTTTCAGATTAGGAACCACTTCCTATATCATTCCTGCGGATATTATCTCAAATGTGCGGGGGCTGGCAGAGAGCGTTGATGATATCGAACTTGTTCTTTTTGAGTCCGATGAAATTTCCAATCTGCCTGACCAGGATACGGTTCAAACTTTATGCGCTTTAGCCGATAAGCATGATATAACATATACCGTCCATCTGCCTCTGGATATTGTGCCTGGTGCGATTGACGAAACATTACGGAAAAAATCAGTTGAAAAGTGCCTTAAAGTCATAAAATGTATGCAAGCAGTGGATCCCTTTGCATATATTTTACATGGCACAGGCAATCATAATATTATGGGAACGGGTTCATCCGAGACAATTCATGATTGGATACCGAGATTAACAAAATCAATCGGAGAGATAATCAATTCAGGCGTCGACCCCGGGCTTATTTGCCTCGAGACGCTTAATTATCCTTTTGAATTGGTAGAGAATATCATTCGTAAATATGATTTATCTGTCTGTCTGGATATTGGACATATTCTGTTATACGGATATTCGTTGGAAGATTATTTGATAAAATATCTAAGCCGCACCCGGGTCATTCATCTACACGGCATTATAGATGGTAATGACCATCAAAGTATCTCAGCGTTAGACGGCGTGCTTCTTTCGCGTTTATTTTCAAAATTATTTAAAGAGAATAAAAAAGAACGTGTTGTTACTTTGGAAGTATTTAATGAAAATGATTTTAGATCATCACTCGATATTCTTATGGGGTATGCTCCATGAACAAAATTCTTCTTATAACCGGAGGTTCGCTCAGCGGTAAAAGCCTGTACGCTCTGAACTATGCTTCCCATTACAAAAAAAAGGGGTTCATTGCTACGGCAATCGCATTTGACAAAGAAATGGAAGAGCGTATCAAAGCGCACCAAAAGGATCGGGACGATAATATTTTTACTATGGAAGAACCTTATGACGTCGCTAAATCCATAACGACCCTTAGCGCGCAGGTGGATGTAATTGTTATTGACTGCCTTACAGTTTGGCTGGGCAACCTTTTGCATCATTATGGGGAAGAAACGGTAAAATTCACTGAGATTGATTCTTTTGAAAAAATACTGCGTATCGCGCGCTGCGATATAATAGTTGTTACTAATGAAGTTGGAATGGGGATTATACCGCATAATAAGCTGGCGCGGAAATTCAGCGATATTGCCGGGTCTTTAAACCAGCGGGTCGCTAAAATTTCCGATAAAGTGGTTTTTATGGTAAGCGGAATTCCCATGATATTAAAGGACCAGAAAAGTGACTAAATTTAAAAGAATAGTAAATTCAATTAAGCCCATTGATAAAAAATTAGAATCCCAAATTCTACAACATCTAAATTCATTAACGAAACCCCAGGGAAGCCTGGGTAAACTAGAAGATATTATTTTACAATACGGTTTGATAACCGGAAAAATCAAGCCCGAAATTGGCGGGAAACAGATTGTTGTTTTTGCCGCAGACCATGGCGTTGCCGCGGAAGGCGTTTCCGCCTATCCACAGGAAGTTACAGCACAGATGGTACAGAATATATTGAACGGCGACGCTGCAGTTAATGTGCTGGCGCGGCATGTAAACGCAGATATCTGTGTGGTAGATATCGGCGTTGCCGGAACATTTGGCGATGTTCCGGGATTAATACACAGAAAAGTGAAACCGGGAACTGAAAATATTACTGCCGGACAGGCAATGAGTAACAAGGAAGTTCTAAAGGCTATCGAAACCGGAATAGAAATGGCTGAGGATGCAATTCAAAAAGGCGTTACCATTCTTGGAACAGGTGAAATGGGAATCGCCAATACAACGCCTTCATCCGCCCTTTTTGCCGCGCTGTTGCCCTGCAGCGTTGAAGAAGTAACCGGGCGCGGAACAGGAATTAATGACCAAAAACTTAACCACAAAGCACAAGTCATCAAAAAAGCGCTTGCCGTGAATAAAGATAAACTCAGCAGTCCTGTTAACATATTAGCAGCTTTAGGCGGCTTTGAAATCGCTGGAATATGCGGTCTTATTTTAGGCGCCGCCGCGCATCGGATTCCCGTTGTGGTGGATGGATTTATTTCTTCCGCCGCGGCTTTAGTCACTTGCAAAATATCTGATTCGGTTAAAGATTACCTGTTTTTCAGCCACTGTTCCGCTGAAGAAGGCCATCAAATATTTTTTGAGCGGCTTGGCGTGCGACCAATATTAGATTTAGGCATGCGTCTTGGCGAAGGTACCGGAGCCGCGCTGGCCATGTCGATTATTGAAGCTTCCGTTAAAATATATAATGAGATGGCTACTTTTGATTCGGCGGGCGTAGAAAAAAAATTAAAGAAATGAGAGATAAACCATATAATCCCAAAACTTGGTTGGATATTATATTATTGCCATTCAAATTTCTCGGGATAAACTTTGTACTGACCCCAACCAAATATCACAGAAACATCGTAGATGTTTAATTCTTGTAGAAAAATTCGTTTCCCCAAGTTTAAAAAATCCTCATAGAGGATTAATAAGATAACATCAAAGTAACTATTAACAGAAAGGATAAGATATGTCAATTAATAAAGGAGAAGTACATGAAGCCAGGCGTATTCACACAATTATTAACTCAATTAGTTTTTGCAGTTAAATATCGAGATCGGTTATTAAAAAAAGAAATTAGAAATGAAGTTTTTAGCTATATAAGTGGAATAATCAGTAATAGAAAGCATAAATCATTAATAATAAATGGTGTGTCCGATCATATACATATATTAATAGGATTAAATCCAAATGATAAAATATCAGACCTTGCTGGAACTATCAAAAAGAGTTTATCTATATTTATAAACCAAAAGAGTTGGTTTCAGGGGAAATTTCATTGGCATGATGGATATGGGGCGTTTTCATACGGAAAGTCCCAATTAAACGACGTATATAAATATAATACCAATCAAGAAGTTCATCATAAAAGACACACATTTCGAGAAGAATATCTTTGGTTAGGAATTTATGTACAATAACTTTGTCTCCGCTGTTAGAACGCTTACAATTATTCCTGTGCCAGGCAAGGATACCGGGAATTTTTCTTCGTCACTGCCCTGGTTCCCTTTCGTTGGGTTTATTCTATCCGCTGTCCTTTTTGGAATTGCAATATTGACCGGTTTCGTTTTAGGAAAAGAATGGCCGGAAGCAATTGCTTTTATTATCGTTGTTTTCAGCATTCTGCTTACCGGCGGAATTCATCTCGACGGACTGGCTGATTGGTTCGACGCCTTAGGCGCTTCATCCGACAAAGAGCGTATGTTGGCAATTATGAAGGACCCGCGCAGCGGGGTTTTTGGCGTACTGGCGCTCATTGTGGTCGTGTTGGGAAAATGGATGGCTATTACTAAACTTTTTGCCTCAGGAATGATGGTGTGGCTAATTGCTGCTTATATCGTTTCCCGGTTTGCCATTATTGACCTGGCAGTCTGGCTTCCTTATGCCCGCTCCGAAGGCGGTA
>JAUVIB010000110.1 GCA_030592985.1 Calditrichaceae bacterium
ATAGCGCTTCTCTCGAATTAGATGTCGACAAAATGACAATTGGTGTTCCTGAAGAGTATTTTTCTGATGGTTTAAATCCATTTATTAAGGAGACCATTTTCAAGAAAATCGATCAATTGGAAAAATCGGGAGCTAAAATAGAAAAAATACATCTACCAATGACGGAATATGGTATCGCCACCTATTATATTGTTGCGCCAGCGGAAGCATCTTCAAATTTAGCACGATATGACGGTGTTCGTTATGGCTTAAGAAAAGGCGGTGAAGAGGGCCTTATAGATATGTATGAGAATACCCGCAGCGATGGTTTTGGAGCCGAGGTGCGCAGGAGGATTATGCTCGGTACCTATGTCCTCTCATCAGGTTATTATGATGCCTACTATCGAAGAGCATTGAAAGTTCGCCGTTTAATTAAGGAAGATTTCGATAAAGCATATTCAAAAGTTGATGTGATTATTACCCCCACAACTCCGACGACTGCATTTAAAATAGGAGAAAAGATGGATGATCCTTTAACGATGTATTTATCAGATATTTATACCGTTACAGCTAATCTTGCCGGAATTTGTGGAATGAGTATACCTGCAGGAAAAGACAAAGACGGACTGCCTTTTGGTATGCAGCTTCTCGCTAATTTCTTTGATGAGAGTAAATTGATTCAGGTTGGCGATTTTATTGAAAAGAATTGCTAAAAAATAACTATTAAAAATATTATTCCGCCTTTGTATAATTGTAAATCAGGCGGTTTGACTATAGAAGAATGATAGGCCGTTAATATGGAATATGAAGTAGTCATCGGGTTGGAAATTCATGCTCAGCTTTCTACAAAAACGAAAATTTTTTGCGGATGCAATACAAAATTTGGGGCTGAGCCAAATTCGCAAACTTGTCCGGTTTGTCTCGGAATGCCCGGTGTTTTACCGGTTTTAAATAAAAAAGTAGTTGAATCTGCCATTAAAATGGGTATTGCTACAAATTCAAAAATTTTAAAACACAATATTTTTGCCCGTAAAAACTATTTTTATCCCGATTTGCCCAAAGGATATCAGATTTCTCAGTTTGAAGAACCTATTTGTCTCGATGGAAGTGTGGAAATTGAGGTGGATGGTAAAAAGAAAACACTAAGAATTAACAGGATTCACATGGAAGAAGACGCCGGTAAATCGGTTCATGATGAATCATACATAAAAACCCATGATACTTATATTGATTTGAACCGCTGTGGTGTTCCGCTTATCGAAATTGTAAGCGAACCTGATATGAGATCCTCCCAGGAAGTCTATGCTTATCTTGTAAAACTTCGTCAATTGGTTCGATATCTTGATGTTTGTGATGGGAATATGGAAGAGGGCAGTTTCCGTTGCGATGCCAATATCAGTATCCGTCCTATGGGACAGAAAGAGCTTGGTGTAAAAACAGAATTAAAGAATATGAACTCTTTCCGGAATGTGGAAAGAGCATTGGAATATGAAATAAAGCGTCAGATAGACACGGTAGAGGATGGTGGCGTAATTGTGCAGGAAACATTACTTTGGGATCCGGCTAATAATGTGGCGAAATCAATGCGCAGTAAAGAAGAATCACATGATTACCGCTATTTTCCGGAACCTGATCTTCCTGGTTTAGATATAAATTCTGAATGGATTGATGAGATTAATCATTCAATGCCCGAATTACCTGATGACCGTCTAACAAGATTTATGAGCGAATTTAACCTGAGCGAATATAATGCGAATGTATTAACTTCTTCCAAAGAAATTGCCGACTATTATGAAGAAACTGTTAAGAATTGTCATAATTCAAAGCTAGCTGCAAATTGGGTAATGGGTGATGTATTAAAAGTAATGAATGAAACGAAAATAGAATTAAGCGCCCTGAGAATAACGCCTAAACGACTTTCTTCCTTGTTATTACAGATTGAAAGTAATACTATCAGTACTAGCGCAGCAAAGAAGGTTTTTGACAAAATGTTTGATTCTGATGATTCCGTTGATATGTTAATCGAGAAATTAGGATTAAAACAGGTGTCGGATGAGGGTGAGCTGGAAAAAATTATTATGGATGTTTTAGCGGCAAATCCCAAAGAGGTGGATGGATTCCGTGCTGGAAAAACAAAACTAATTGGTTTTTTTGTGGGACAGGTTATGCGAGGTTCAAAAGGGAAAGCAAATCCGCAGTTAGTTAATCAAATCCTTTTAAAAAAGTTAACACCTGATGGAAACTGATTTATTTTTCGGAAGGAACCGAAGATTAAATATTTTCATTTATTTACTCATTTTTGTTGTATTGCAACCCAATATACTTTATCCACAAATAAAAGATAGTCTTATTGAAACCAAATCATTTAACCTCAAATTCAATCCTCTGTATCAGAATTATCAGCATAGAAACGATTCAATAAAAATATCATTAAAATACAAGCCAAAATTAAACGAAATTCAATTTTATAATCCAAAAACTGTTCTTCCCTCGGATCCCATGAAGATTGATTATCGTCATCATCCTTATTATATACCGAGAATGGTAGATGATTTTATCAATATGAATATTATGGATCGTCCGCCATCGAGTAGTTTTGTCTCACTTCCTACCATTGCTTTATTAGCCGCCGCGGTTGCTGTGCAATATATTAGTATTAAAGAAAAACTTGAATTATCCGCCACAGACTACCTGATTGATGATAAATATTATCCCATATTGTTATCATTATGGAAAAAATCACCACAAAAAGCTGAAGAACTGTATCTTGATAAAAAAATCAGAGATAAACGGACCATGCAAACTCTTATCACAGATTTAGAATCACTGGTGAAAAAACGCTTACTTAAGACGAAGAAAACACCGAAATCTTCTATTGAATATTTTTCTGCACAAAAAAAAAATCGGGTTATTGGTTTAATTGAAAATAGCGCTGTCCATGATGATACTCAACAAGTTTACCTTCACAAGTTGAAATTAATTTTAACAACTCATTAGTGTATGAATATTATAATTGAAACTATAAAAATAACACGTCCGCTGAATGTATTTATTTCTTTTATCAGTATAGTTGTTGGAGCGCTGGTTAGCGGAAATTTTAAATTGAGTATTATTTTGCTGTTTGCCGGATTGACTGCAGCGCTGATTACTGCGGGCGCTAATATTATCAATGATATTTTTGATATTGAAATAGATCGAATTAATAAACCTGATCGATCTCTACCGTCTGGTCGGATATCCATAGAATATGCCAGAAATTTATTTATTATTTGCTACCTCAGCGGATTAATATTTGCGGCTTTTTGTGGAAAAATAATGTTAATTATTGCCATTATTATTGCGCTTTTGCTTTATTGGTATAGTTTAGTATTGAAAAAGACTATATTATGGGGAAATTTAATGGTTAGCATTATATCCGGATTTACTTTTATTTATGGCGCTATGTCTGTGGGCGGCTGGCGAGGTGGAATTATGCCGGCTGTATTGGCATTTTTTTTTCATTTAGGCAGAGAATTAGTTAAGGATATGCAAGATATAGAAGGAGATATCGTTGGAAATGCGATTACTTTTTCAGGAAAATTTGGCGTTGAAAAAACGGTTTTCTTGACAAGATCAGTTTTTATAGTATTGATTATAATTACAATAATTCCATTCTTTTTAGGAATTTATAACGAAAATTATCTATTTATCGTTATATTAGGTGTAGACACAATACTTATTTATGTTATTTTTTCTTTGAACAGAAATAACAGCTTTACTCAATTGGGTAAAATTAGTAATTTACTAAAGTTTGATATGTTAATTGGATTGTTGGCAATTTACTTAGGATTATAATATGTTGTTTTCACTTATTGATAATTTAGAAACGATTGATGTAATTCTTGCTTCTGCTTCTCCCAGACGCTATGAATTATTGAAAAGTATTGGATTGCAGTTTAAAGTAGTGAAAAGTGAGGTTGAGGAGATATTTTCTGATGAATTAGAGCCGCAGGAAATTGTAGAATTGAATGCAAATAGGAAAGGTGATGATGTTGCTCAAAAACATCCAAATTCACTGGTTATTTCAGCGGATACCATTGTTGTTTCAAAGAATATCGTCATGGGAAAACCTCATGATGAAAAAGATGCTTACCGAATGTTGAGACAATTAAGCGGACGAACGCATCAGGTCTATACTGCTTTTGCTATTAACTTTTTATCAGAAGAGAAAAAATATATTGAAACAGTATCAACCGCCGTTCGTTTTCGTAATTTGAAAGAAGAAGAAATTTGGAGTTATATCAATACAGGTGAAATTGTAGATAAGGCAGGAGCCTATGCTATTCAGGGGCAAGGAGCTATGCTTATTGAAAAAATTAACGGCTGTTTTTTTAATGTGGTAGGATTTCCTTTGTCACGTTTTTTTGTAGCCCTTGATCAATTTTTTAAGGAGTAGCTGATAATTAAGATGATAAAAATACTTATTGCCGAAGATGATCCTCATATGCAAAAATTATTACAGCTTTTTTTGCAGAATTATCAGGCCGATCTTGATTTTGTGGGTAATGGTAGAATAGCTGAAAAACGCTTTCTGGAAAAGAGTTATGACCTTTTAATTACTGATTTACAGATGCCCGAGGTTGACGGTACAACGCTTATCCAAAATATTAGAAAACGGGATAATCTAATTCCGGTAATCATTTTATCATCATATGATAAGGTTGAAATTGAGAAATTAATTAATTATCCTTATATTGATTCTTTGCGAAAACCATTTGAAAGCATCGATTTAATAAAAATGATTAATCACTTAATTTCAAAGCCAGATCACAACTAACGGCTATTTATAATGGTGGAAATTATAATTGCTATTGTAGGACTCATTTTTTCTTTCCTATATGCAGGATCTGAATCGGCATTTATTTCATTTAACAAGATTAAGCTCGATATTTGGAAAAAAGAGAGACGAAAGTTCACCAATAATGCTAATTTTTTTGTTAGTAATCCAGAGGAATTTTTTACCACGATTCTTGTTGGAAATAACTTTTCTAACATAATATATTCTACCTTTGCTACAATTTTTTTACTTCAATATTTCAACGAATATATAAGCTGGTCCCTTATTACTTTTGTTGTCCTTTTCTTCGGTGAGATATATCCAAAAACATTAGCACGACAATATTCGGATAAAATCATATTAAAATTGTTAATGGTTATCCGTGGTGTATATTTCCTGCTAAAACCGTTAGTATTCTTGCTTAATGTCTTTTTAAACTTGTTTATGAAGGTTTTTAAATTAAGTAAAAAACCAATGTTGTCTTTTTTTTCCAGAGAAGAAATCGAAGTGCTGATCCAGAAAAGTTCCTCTGTGATTTTAGACCATAGCAGTGAGAAAAAATATCTGTATAATGCATTGGATTTTTCGAAGATCAAAGTTCGTGAAGCCTTGACGCCAAGAACAGAAGTCATGGCGTTGGAAATAAATGATACACTTGAAGATATGGAATCCATTATCAAACAGTACCGTTATACACGTATTCCTGTTTATGAAGAGAATTTAGATAATGTTATTGGTGTGGTTTTTATGTATGACTTACTCCTTGAACCAAAATCACTTACAGAAATTCTAAAACCGGTACATATTACACACGAAAATAAAAGCTGTTCGGAATTGTTAAAAGAATTTCAGCAAAAGAATATTTCGATTGCAATTGTTTTAGATGAATATGGCGGAATGGAAGGAATTGTCACATCAACCGATCTGATTGAAATTATTTTTGGTGAGTTTTATCGTGAAGGAGAAGATGGTTATGCTATTAAAAAACTAAATAAATTCACCTATGAAGTTGATGCAAGAATAAGCTTGGATGAATTAACAGAGCAGATACCAATAATGATTCATGAAGGAGAATATGAAAAAGTATCGGGATGTATTCTTAATAGAGCAGGAAGAATATTGCAGAAAAATGAATCCCTTGAGTTTGAAAATTTCCATATTGAAGTAATAGATGCTTCACCCCAAAAAATAAATAAAATTAAAATTGTATTAAAAAATAAAGAATAAAAATTGCTCTTGCATCTATTTTTTATTCGGATTAAATTCAGGTGGCGCTAAACTACGCAAAAAATGGAGTAAATGATGAGTAAATTTAATATTAATAAAGCAAGATTTGCCACGTTGTGTGTACATGGGTCAGGGGGTGTTGACCCTGCCACAGGAGCTCTCGGTATACCAATCTATCAGAGTTCAACGTTTGCTTTTAAAAGTGCAGAGGACGGAGCCGCTCTGTTTCTCGGTGAAAAAGAAGGCTATGTTTATACACGTCTTGGCAATCCCACTCAGGCTGCCTTTGAAAGAGAAATGGCTTTCCTGGAAGGAGGAGAAGCCGCGCTTGCTTTCGGATCGGGTATGGCGGCAATTTCAAGTTTAATTTTTGCACTTTGCCGGTCCGGAGATAATTTTGTTTCATCGGATACGTTATATGGCGGAACCCATAACCTCTTCGCTGATCGTTTACCCAAATATGATATAGATGCGCGTGAAATAAATGCATTGGATTTAAGTAATATTGAGAATGCTATAGATGAAAGGACGCGTTTAATCTATATTGAAACACCGGCAAATCCAACTCTCGCTATTATTGATATAGAAAAATGTTCCAAAATCGCAAAAAAACATCATATTCCATTAGTTATCGATAATACTTTTTCAACACCTTATTTCCAAAAACCGTTGCAGCTTGGAGCTAATATTATTGTACATTCAGCAACAAAATATATCGGAGGACATGGTGATACGGTTGCCGGTATCATAATTGGAAAAAAAGAATTTATGAACGAATTACGAGCGGAATATCTTAGAGATTTTGGCGGAATTATCAGTCCTTTGAATGCCTGGTTATTGGTCCGGGGGTTAAAGACGTTGGCAGTCCGAATGGAGCGACATCAGGAAAATGCCTTCCAATTGGCAAAATATTTGAGTTTTCACCCGAAGGTTGAAAATGTGTGGTATCCCGGTCTTTCTACACATCCGCACCATGATATTGCCAAAAAACAGATGAGCGGTTATGGAGGGATGATCAGTTTTGAAGTAAAAGGAGGCCGTAAAGCTGGAGAAAAGCTGATGAATTCAGTTAAACTCTTTACCCTTGCGGTCAGCCTTGGAGATGTTGATTCATTAATAGAGCATCCGGCATCTATGACCCATTCAACCTATTCAGCGGAAGATTTAAAAAAATTAGGAATTACCGAAAATCTTGTGCGTATTTCTGTGGGAATAGAAGACCCGTCTGATTTAATTGAAGACCTTTCGCAGGCATTAAAGCTGATAAAAAGTTAGTAAATATTTATAGTTCGCAATAGGTGAAAAATAAGTTATAATTTTTCGATTATATAATAAATATTGATTGGAGGAATTTTGAGAGCATTAGTTACCGGTGGCGCTGGATTTATTGGTTCTCATCTTTGTGAAAGATTGCTGAAAGATGGCCATGAAGTTATCTGTTTGGATAATTATTTTACGGGAAAAAAAGATAATATTCGTCATTTGCTTTCTGATACAAATTTCGAATTTATACGCCATGATGTAACCGAGCCTATCTTATTGGAAGTTGACCGTATTTACCATTTTGCATGTCCTGCTTCACCCATTCATTATCAATACAACCCTGTTAAAACGATTAAAACAAATGTTATGGGAACCATTAACATGCTGGGATTAGCAAAACGTGTAAAAGCGCGGATACTTCTTGCCAGTACATCTGAAGTCTATGGAGATCCAAATGTTCATCCACAAACAGAGTCGTATTGGGGACATGTAAATCCGATTGGTATAAGAAGCTGCTATGATGAGGGAAAACGGGTTGCTGAAACCTTAATGATGGATTATCACAGGCAAAACAATGTGGATATAAAAATTATTCGTATTTTCAATACATATGGTCCGAGAATGGCCCCGAATGATGGACGTGTTGTATCCAATTTCATTATTCAAGCTTTAAAGAATGAAGATATTACAGTTTATGGTAAGGGGGAACAGACACGGTCATTCCAATATTACGAAGATTTAATAAACGGAGCATTGAAAATGATGGAGCGCGAAGACTTTATCGGACCTGTAAATCTTGGTAATCCCAATGAATTTACCATTATGGAATTAGCAGAAAAAGTGATTAGAATGACCGGGTCAAAGTCGAAAATTGTTCACCTGCCCTTGCCACAGGATGATCCTACTCAACGACAACCTGATATATCTTTGGCGAAGAAAACACTTGATTGGGAACCTAAAACAGGCCTTGATCGAGGTTTATCCACGACGATAGATTATTTTTTAAACTTATTAGAGAAGGAGAAAAACTAAATGACCGCAAAAAGGTTAGGTGTTGGTTTTGTCGGAGGCGGGTTTATAGCCCAATTTCATATTCGGTCGTGGGTGGGTGTTCGTAATGCAGATATAATGGGAGTTGTCAGCAAGCCTAAGGAAAGCGCTGAAGAGACAGCCGCATTAGCTAAAAAACTTGATGTTGGAAATCCTAAAATCTTTGAATCGGTAAGCAATATGGTTGCTGATCCGGATATTGATGCTATCTGGATTACATCACCTAATTTTACACGATTGGAAATTATGGAGGAAATTGCAGACGCTGTAATTTCCGGAAAAGGAAAATTGATCGGCGTAGCTTGCGAAAAACCATTAGGAAGAAATGTTGCGGAAGCGCGTAAAATGGTTGAGTTGGCTAAAAAAGCGAATCTCATCGATGGTTATTTGGAGAATCAGGTATTTGCTCCGAATATTGTAAAAGGGCGTGAGATTATTTGGGGAAGAGGCGCGGCAACAACCGGAAGACCATATCTCGCAAGG
>JAUVIB010000470.1 GCA_030592985.1 Calditrichaceae bacterium
AAACTGTCGGTTTTTTAAATTTAAAAAAATGTGTATTTTACAAAAATTAAAATTATCCGTATATATAACATATTAATATTAACACACGACTCTACCGGAATTAGAATGAAACGATCGGTAGATGACATCGTTGAGTTACAATTCGAAAAGCACTGTTATGTCGAGTGAAATGACAGTTTTAATTCTTTTTGAGTAAAATCATGCATTAAATTCTATGCTTAAAGTGAGAAATTTGAGTTACTATTTAAAGTTCAATGTTTTGAATAAATCTTCATGTCAACTTTAGGCATTTACCATAACAGGCATTTTAATAATAAATGTTGTTCCCTCTCCCTTCGCTGATTCCACCGTGATAATTCCATTGTGTTCATAGATTATTCGTTGAACGATACTCAGGCCAATACCCGTACCTTTTGCTTTAGTTGTATAATAAAGATTGAAAATATTTTCCAGAATTTTGTCCGGCATGCCCTGTCCATCATCTTTAATTTTAACCATTATTTCTTGTTGATTGAGGCTGCTCGTTATGATGGAGATTTTTCCATTTTTCTCAATAGCGTCAATGGCATTGATAAAAATGTTGATAAATACCTGTTTCATCTGCCGACGGTCCCAAATGACGTTACCTTTCCATCCATTATTGATTTCAAGGGAAATACTATTTTTATCCACCAGTGATTGATATTGCTGCTGCAATTCATGAATCAACTCATGGAGTCTAAATGATTCGGGAGTAATCGGCTCCGGGCGGGCAAAACGTAAAAATTCCTTAATGGTATCATCGATACGCCGCACTTCCGAATAAACAATTTTGGCCAATTCATGATATTCTATCCGATCCTGCATGGGTTCGAAATCTTTATCGAGTTGTTGAATAATGGTACCGATGGCATTTAACGGATTGCGGATTTCATGGGCGACGCCGGAAGCTAATTCGCCCATGGCGGTCAATCGCTGTTTACGTTCCATTTTCTCTTCAAGCATTTTTTGTTCCGTTAAATCGCGAATGACTAAAATAGTATTGATTGTATCACTGCTGTCATAAAAATTATTTTTTGATACAAATAGGTACTTCTTCTGATTATTAATAGTACATACATGTTGCCTGATGGTAAAATCTTTTTCTAACAGTTCAGAACATCCGGAATTTGAAAATAGCTCTTTGGGAGACTTTTCGATGAATTCCTTTTTTGAGTTTCCGAACAAGTTCCCCGCCGCAGAATTAAAGATTTTAATCCCTTCGTTTTTATTGTAAACAATAATAGCATCGCTCACATTATCTATAATACTGCCGGAATAGGTTTCCACTACCTGATATTGTTTATGTAAAATATTAAGCCTCTGGCGGGTAAATAAATAGGTGAACAGGATAAATCCTATCACAATTAATACTATAGTTATAATGATGAGTCTGCGGAATATTCTTTCATTAATATCATGGATTGGCTCCATTGAAAGACCGATACGGAATAGGCCGATTGAGGCGCCTTGGTACGAAAACGGATGAACTGCTTCAAAAACTTCAAGGGAATCGAACTCAACATTGTGGGTTAGAAACAAGGAGTCCTTAAATGCGCTATAAAGAAATTCAGAATCTAAGATGGGGCCGAGAATGGATAAGTCCCCCGAACCGGCGAGTATAGCGGTAGTATCCTGTAAGGCGATATAAATAATAGATGGACTACCACCTACAACGCTGCGCAGTAAGGCTCCAAACCCTATCTCTTTCTTAAAGCTCAGGAATTGGCTGGCGTCGATTATCAAAACAATGACGCTTTGGTCTTTTGCTGTCAGAGCAACCACATAACGGTAACCCTCTTCAGCACGGGTTGTTTTTACTCCCATAAGGAGCGTATCGGTTTCGTTATTAAAAATAGGTTCGAGAATTTGAAAAGGAAGCCCATTACTAAGGGAATCACTTAAGCTTTCCAGAGAACTGGAATAGATTTTTTCCCTGTGTTTGTTAAAAATTGTAATATGATAAATATCATTCTCGCTGCTTATTTCCTTTAAAGTTTTATTTGATATTTTATTTTGTTCATAGAAGTTTCGGATAAAATTAGCGTTATTTAACAATCTTTGTTTTTCTTCGTTTTCAAGGTATTCATAGCTTTGCAAAGTATTTTTTGAGGCGATAATCAGTGACTCAAGTAGTGAATGTGCCTGGCTTGCCATTAATTGCAGTAGCTCCTTTTTACTCTGCCTGAGTTCAATAACCGCGCTGGTTACCATAAGTGCGGCAATCGAAATAAAAATTATGATAATATTTCTTGACTGTCCTAATGAGAGGATTCTTTTCATTGACACTTTATACCTTTTATTATTGTCTTAAAAACTATGCACACTTTGAGTAATAATGTATGATTTTACAAATATAGGGTAAAATTAATTTAAGGGCATAATTTTTCTTGATAAATCTATGCTTTTAGTGTAACTTATTTTCTGTAAATACTTGTGGTATTTTCCGAAATAATATAGTAAAGACATTCCTGTTCGTAATAAAATTGATAGGTCTGTTTAAAAGAAATGCCTGATATTATACTTAGGCAGTACTCAGAAAAGGAGTGTGGTTATGCGTAAACTATTTTTCATTATTTCTATTGTTGCCGTAATTTTTTTCATGTCTTGCAGTAATAGTGTCGGGATTCATGATACGGCGCCTTCCGGCGCGTATTTATATACCAGCTATGATACGACCGGAAATGCGATCGTCAAAGGCTGGTTTACGATGGAATATCAGGATTCTACTCGAATCAGCGGTAACTGGAATTTTGAAAAAATCGGGAATCCACAAGACATCGGTCCACAGGTTGGCCTTGGTGTATTAGTTGGTGATATTAGGCAAGGTAAAGTTTATATCGAATTGAACCCCCAATTCAAAGATAACAACCTTCAACTTTTAGGTATAATAGAAGATAATAAGTATTCTGGTGAATGGGTATATACTAGTTATATCGGCATTACCAATCGGGGCATGTTTAATGCTATAAAAAAGTGATAAAACTTCATAGTCTGACTTACCGCAGGTTAAGCATTTACTAATTTATA
>JAUVIB010000365.1 GCA_030592985.1 Calditrichaceae bacterium
GCGCCCTTTCCCCAATTATGCATTACATCAGCAGGGTCAATAATTTTAATAAGATTCAACCCACTTTGATCGATTTGCCAAACACTTCCAGCATCAAAACTTTCACTAAGTTGAAAGAACATAACATCGCCATTATATGTCGCTTGAAGATTATGGAATTGACCTATCTCATCTGAATCAGTTTCTGAATCAAAAATTTTAGTAACACTATTACTGGCAACTTTATAGATTCGAAAGCCACTATAAAAATATGCGATAGCGCCGTCCCCGTTAATTGTAACATCACTAATATTGCCAACAGTTTCCATGACATATGTAGGTAACATAAATTCTATAAATTCCGAACCATCGGATTTCATTCTATATAACACCGGCTTATTGCTGCTGTTTTTACCGTAACAAATAACAACCTTACCGTCTTTACTAATTACAGCTTTCTCGATAAAGATATTATCTACTTCTGTATCGAAGGTGCAATTATAAACAGCATGAAATTTTGATTCTGCCGCAAAGGTGAAATTAATCTGTAAAATGAAAACAAATGTAAATACAATGAATAAAGATGATTTTTTGGTACACATGACTTTTTCCTTTAATTTCATGAATAAGTTAAAATGTTAACAGTACCGTAAATGTTTTTATCAAATGTTCTAAATTCTCATTCTTTATAGTAAGCATTATAGTTAATGGAATCATTCCTGAAATTGTGATAAATGTTTATTTAATAATGACGCAATATCAAGCATATAAACTCATTAAATTAAAATGTAAGTAAATTATTTCACTATATCAATAAAAATATTGATAGAAAACCGGCCAGTTTACATTGTAAGCAATGATTTATGAAAATGAAATTTTTTATTTGTGGATATGGGGCTTTTGTAATAATGAAACAAGAATAGAATTACATTTTCAGAAAATTATGAAATTGAATCCACAGAACCGTTTAGAAATTACTTTGATCATTATCCGGAATTATTCTAATTCTTTAACTGAATCGATACAACTGAACTATTGAATTGGTTTTGATCCTTTTGGCGTTAAAATTGTTAATACGGTTACAACAATAAATGCGGTAAATATAAGCCCCATTTCCAGCGCGTAGTTCATCGGCTCGACCCAGATTTCCTTATAAAAGTTCCAGCGGCCTAAAATCTCCACAGCGTTCCAAAAGATGATAACCGTGGGAATGGCATAGCGTACTGCCGGGGCCATCTTGCTAAATTTGATTAAACGGATAAACAAATACAGCGACCATATAAGCGAAACCGCGAATACTGCAAAGGTAAGCGGATGGCGGTCGCCAATTATACTTTTATCATAAATCAATAGTAAAACAATATAAAAGAACCACAATATATAAATTGTTTCCATCGCCGTAATTATGGCAAAATTTCGTTGTTTCCCGATACTTTTTCTTTGAATGTTTAATCTCAAATTCCGCTGCATCCAGCTAAAAAAGATACAACGCGTGTTACCGTTAAATAGAAAGTAGAGCATAGAAGCTAATAACAACCCAAGGGAAGACGGCATAATCAGGTATTCGGGCTTAGTAACCACCTCGCCGTTTTCCATTAATGGTGGAACATGCAAATGATGGGCTGACCAAACAAAAGAAAATTCCACCCAGCCCGTCCATAAAAGAAGTGCGCCGAAAAATCCATACCAGGTAGCTTTGGTTTCATCTTCATTACGTGCACCAAACCAGAGTAAAACGGCGCCGATGATTCCAAGCACCGTCGCCCCCGGAAATTGATAGGAATGGCCAAAAACTTTTTCTATTAAAATCATAACAGCATGACCTATTGGCATTGTAAACAATACTACAATAAAAGCCAAAATACCGATAAACGGTTTTCTCATTTTAAATTCCTCATAAACTAAGATTAATACTTACGTTTTGGATTTTTCGGGAAACGTCCGTCCTTTACTCTTTGCTCTTGTTCAAACACCTCTTTTATTCCCCAAAAAGAGGAAAAACCAAAAACGCCAAGAACAACAGATATTAATATACTTTCAATTATTAGTGAAAAGATTGAAGCGCTAAGTCCGACAATTAGAAATACCAGCCAGATTCTTGTTCCGAAATAGTACTCACCTTTTATAACCAAAGGATGAAATACACCGATGATTAAAAACGAAATAGCGCCCAGAATAAGACCGTAATAATTTAAATTTTCCAAATAGTAACTCCCAATCCAGCTTTTGTTTTGTGCTACTCGTTTTAATCATATATGTAGTATCTGAATGAAAAAAAGATTTCTCCTCATTACATTCGTCGAAATGACATTTTTTAAGACTTTTCGTTTAGACACTATGTAATACAATATTACTTTAAAGGCAATAGTAAAAAAAAATTCTTTGATTTCTTGTTTGGAATCATAAGTATAAGTAACTTTTGTATTCTTGTTCCGCTTCACGGGTAAAAGCACTTACTTTAATTTGTACCGTGATAGCTTCCTCAAAGATTATTTATAAGAGTTTCACTCGTGAAACTCTTAGTACAATGGATATATGGTAAGCTGGTATGTAAGCCGTAATTACCTCTGAATGATTAAACTAAACAAAATGGAAAACTATGGTTACAATTGATTACGGAATAATTTTACTCTATTTCACAGTTGTCATCGGACTTGGTTTGTGGTATCAGAAACGGGCGTCTAAAAATTTAGATTCCTATTTTCTTGCAGGGAAAAATATCCATTGGCTTCCCCTGGCCATGTCCGGCTCGGTATCCACTTTTGATATTACCGGAACCATGTGGATAGTCTCAATTTTATTCGTATTAGGAATGAAATCCATGTGGCATCATTGGATGTGGGGCGTCTATATGGCCGCATTCTTTATGGCTTACATGGGAAAATGGGTTCGTCGTTCAAACGTAATGACCGCAGCCGAATGGATGAAAACACGATTCGGGGATGATAAGGGCGGACGCCTGGCAAGAACAACGTATGCATTGATGGCAGTGCTCACCTTAGCTAGTTTCATCGGTTACGCTTACCAGGGTATTGGGAAATTTGCTGTTGTTTATATTTCCCTGGAACCGTTAACTACAATGATTTCATCTCCTGCATTGATTGATTTTGTGATAGTACACCAGGCTGATATACTTGCAATTATCATTATCGGTATCACTACTTTGTATGTTATTCTCGGCGGACTTTATAGTGTGATCGTAACCGATGTTTTCCAAACAATTATTTTAACTGTAGGCAGTCTTTTTATTGCCTATCTCGCCTGGTCAATATTAACGCCGGAATTACTTAGCACTCTTCCCGGAGGTTGGACATCATTAAGCATTCCCTGGCGAATTGAATCGTTTGCCGAAACAGGGAATGCTGAATTTGAGTTTTTTGGCGCGTTGGTTATTGTATGGGTAATGAAGGGATTATTACTAAACGCCGGGGGACCTGCTCAAATGTACGATTTTCAGAGATTTTTAGCGGCTCGTGATCCCCGGGATGCTGCAAAAGTTGGCGCAGCGTGGAGTTTTTTCCTTGTTGTGCGCTGGGCGATGGCTGTCGGCATTGCACTTTTGGCGCTTGTGGGCATTACCGGTGTCACAGACTCAGAGAAAGTGATGCCAATCGTACTTTTACAATTTTTACCGACAGGAATTCGCGGGCTGGTAATTGCCGGTTTCATTGCTGCTTTTATGTCAACCTTTAGCTCAATTGTCAATAGCGGCGCTTCTTTTATTGTTCGTGATCTATGGCAGCCATATTTTGGTACCCATGCAACAGGCAGAAAATCCATACGAGTCAGTCATCTTGCCTCCCTGTTTGTGGTGCTTATTGGAATTGCAATTGGATTCAATGCAACATCAATTGCCCAAATTTGGAGCTGGATCATGATGGCACTTGGCGCCGGAGTTGTTGTGCCCAATGTATTGCGTTGGTATTGGTGGCGGCTGAATGGCTGGGGGTATTCCGTTGGCACACTGGGAGGAATGATTCTATCCCTGGTATCCCTGTTTTTTCCGGAAATACCAATGTATTTTTTATTTCCGCTAATTTGCTTCTTTTCATTATTTATGAGTATTATTGTTTCGTTAAAAACA
>JAUVIB010000145.1 GCA_030592985.1 Calditrichaceae bacterium
CCTGTACTTCCCAGCGACCCTCCTTAACATATTTTTTCACTTGCTCATATAATTCAGGATAGTATTTCTTTACAAAATAATAGTGTTGGGGTTGAGAAGCGCCAAAAATATAATCAGGATATTTTTTTATTAAGGATAGTTGATTGGCAAATGTCCGTGCACATTTCCGGATAGTCTCTTTAACGGGCCACAACCAAGCTGTATCAAGATGAGCATGCCCCACAGTGGTTGCAGATAAATCAGAAGATATGGCCGGCTTTGATAGTTCTCCGGAAAGAATTTGGCGAGCCTTTTTCACGTTAAGGGTATTTTCTTCAAATATATTTATGGCTTCTACAAGAGAACGAATAATTCTTATACGACGCACACTTTTTTCCGGAAGCGCTTTAACCAAACCAAATAACACATCCATATCAAGAGAAAATTGCCATATTTCATCATTAAATATGGCCAGCCGTATTTTATTAACTTTTATTTCCTGCGGACCCAATTGTATGCCCGGACCATCAGCCGGTTCGGTTTTAATATGGACTCCAAGTATCCCGTTAGCTGTTGCTTCTATCCAAAGCTCAACTTCCTCATCTCCAACACAAGAATCATAAAGAGGAAAAATATCACGAACAAATTTATTATCAAAGACCGAGCCATTGGTAATGCCCTGCAATGGCATACCATCCACAGAATAAATCAGTCCTTCTCCTGATAATTCAAGATGAGCAACGACTTTTTTCCCCGCCCAATTTTGCGGTATAACTCCCCATAGATGAAACCAGGCAATATCCCAGTATTTCCCCCAACTCTCACCTTCCTTGACAGGCTTATATTTTAAATTCAGACGCTCTGTGAAAGACTGAGAATGTTCTGTGAGCGCAAATTCGCAATTTAGTTCAAACTCATGGGATAGTACAGCCTTTTTTTGGCGGTCGATAAAATTTTCAATTCTTTTAATATAAAAAGGAGTTTTTATATCAATCATCTTCTACCACATTTCCGGATAGTTTACTTCTAAGTATTCTCTAAATATTTTTATATCCTTTTTTTCTGTTAAATCAGGAACATGTTCACTGTGAGGGATACATAAAAAAGATTTAGAGTGCTTTTTAACCATGTTTAATATGGCTGTCGGTAATTCTTTTTCGTTCCTAACAGGATTTATGGGACAATTTAATATATAGGGATATATCATCTCACCATCAAATTTAAAAATATTCATACTTACGCGAATCTTATTATCCGAATCACGATATTGATCAACATCATCGATTGGCGGTTTTTCAACAATATTTACTAAATAATTTTCCGAATCCACCTGGGTTACGGCAAATGCAGAGATTCTTTCTGATGAAAATTTTAAAGAATCTCTATCATAATTTATCAATGCATTCGGGACACGGCTCTCGCGTAATTTTACAATCGATTCCATAGAATAAAGATTATCACTGTTACACACATAGATTGTGGATGATTTCAAATATGGATACGCATTAAAAGCATGAAGTAAGGCATCAGCTGTTCCAAAAGGCTTTTCTCTCCCATCGGGAATATATTGAACAGCATAAGAAATATTTATACCATTAAAATCATTATCCTGATCTTTTTTACCGTAAAGATTTTTTATCGCTTCATTATTTTCACCTGTTACTATAATAACATTGGATAGACCTGCTTTTTGTGCATTAAAGAGGAGATAATCTAATAATGGGCGTCCTCCTTTCCCGACCCCTATCATCCCTTTACTATCCGCATTGGCCTGTTGAACATCTTTTTCTGATAAACCATCCTGCTGCGTTGATTTTTTCATTCTGGAAGATAACCCTCCAGCTAAAATTACTAATGTCTCTGATACTGACATGTGTCTGTCTCCTGTTAAATATATATTAATATCAATTCTTTTATAGTAATAAAAGTTTTAATTATAATCAAACCCATCCGGTCATAAATATTATTTTACTTATAAGAACATAGCGATGCAATTGGTTCTTGGAATTATTGTCATTTTTTTCAACTCTTTCAACAATAACTGAAATATAGCAAGCTTTGCAGGGTGTTTTTTTGTAATGCCCCAGTGGTTTGGGAAGTAATGTTGTTTTTGGAGTGCATCGACTATGTCGATGCTGAATTGACACAGTCAATTCGTTCCAAATTCCCAATCTACTGACCCATTACGTTTTTTTGTGACTTCTTTGTGAAACTCTGTGGAAGTTTTTCGTGCCACATAGATTAAACTGCTGTACAAAGAAGTCACAAAGAAAAGAATAGAAAATTTAAAACGATTGATTTTCGTTTTTTTGAACTTCCGATACTTTAAATTAATAATTTACTTTGGTCTTCTATTGTTATCTTTCTAAGAATTCTTTAAATTCAATATTGTTAGTCCAAGAAAATCACCAATTACTTTCAGATATCTTAATTTTAATTAAAGGTGTTTATAATGAGCAAAAAAGAGAAAATCCAAGTTGAGTTAGAAATTTCAACTAAATCTGTCAATGTTCAGCATGCTTTTTGTCAAAACGGTCATTCCTTAATTGATCCGTCTGTTAAAATTAACGGATTTGCTGCCATTAAGGTAAAAATCCGTGCTAAAAATCAGGAGGGTTTATTATTCTTAGATCCGGTTTACGGGAGCTACAATAATATTGAAAAAGGTGTTACTACTCCGAAAGGGACTATTGTTGAAATGTTCTGTCCGGAATGCGATGTGAGCCTGACCGATGAACACGAAGTATGCCAAGTCTGCTCTTCACCAATGTTTGTATTTCATTTACCCAAAGAGAGTATTATTGAAGGCTGCCTGAAGAAAGGATGTATGTTTCATAAATTGAAAATTGTCGACGGTGAACATCAAATGAAGCGCCTTTTTGAAGACAGCACATTGGAATCATTTTTATAGTTTATAAATAAAAACCCGTTTCTAAAAGATATTCAAAAACGGGTTTTTGCATTTCGTTTCGACTTAGTATATTTATATAAAAATACACAAAGCCATACTGTTATTATTACTTACCGAATATTTTTTCTTTATTTTAATAAAAGCATTGATTGAACACTTTGCTCATTTCCTGCTTGTAATACTGCAAAATAAATTCCACTTGGCAGCGTTTGTCCATTCTGTGATTTTGCTGTCCAATTAATGGTATAATTACCGATATTCTTTTGCTCATTAACTAAAAGAGCGACTTCTCTGCCATTCACATCGTAGATGGATAGACGTATATTTTGTTGTTTTACCAAAGAATAACTGATAGTTGTCTGAGGATTAAATGGATTGGGATAATTTGCATGTAATACAAATTTATCGGGAGCATTCACAGCTGGTGAAAGAGTGATTGCGGTGGCCGGATCTTTCACTTCATAGGTAAATGGCTCTGCCGTATCCGATCCCCAATTGGAATGAGTAGGCCCGCTGGATCCTTCTGATAACTCGCCGCTGCCTTCCAAAGAAGCAGAAACAATTATTGTTCTATTCAAATCTATAATTGGATCACCTTCCGGTGTTTTTAAAAATCCCCACATGGGCGCCACCATCTCCGCCTCATGTCCATCCTCTGAAACGGCTATTTCAATAATACCGTAATGAACCGGACCTTTATCTACAACAACTTCAACAGAATCATTAGGGAACATCACCCATTGAGAATACCAATCGTATGTACCCGGCGCCAGTCTTACAACCCTATTATTTAAATCATTTAACCAGTTAGCGTTATAGTCTGCTTCCGAAATAAATTCATGATTTAAATAATGACCGGTATTATAGGAACCGTTATAAAACTCTACCTCCATATTCATATCATATCCTTTACTATCCGGATAATATCCTCCTTCTTTAAGTCTGTAACCGGTTATATCATTATTATCCGTATCGATTGTAAAAATAAAATAGTATCGTCCGGCTTTTTGGCCAAGAGAATCAACAGACGTTCTCCCGATTATACCGGTTGCTTTGATGTATCCATAAAGATTGTCAGCATCATTGGTAAATTTCACCTCTAATAAATCTATATCAGAATAGGCTACATAAGATGGAGCGCCATCATCAGCATAATCACCATCGGTATCATGAACATCATCAGCGGGGTCAGTCATAGCGACCGGGACATCTGTCCAATCATCAAAATTTCCATCAATTGTAATTGTGTTCTGCCCAATAATCAATAGCGGAACAAACATTATCAGTAGTAGTAAATTTCTTTTCATTTAAACTATCTCCTTTTTAGTATAAGTATCTTATTAGCAATATTCATGTATTTTTTGGCAGAAATTGATTTTTTTCTTACTTCATATAAACTCTCAAAGTAAGTCATTCCTGCATGTTTTAAGCAGGAATCTAAATAGCGAAATTCAGATTCCCGATAGAAACATTCGGGAATGACAAACTTTAATGTCATGAACCTAAGGTTAGTATCCTGTTTGGTTCTGGTGGTACATCCCGATGTCTTTCTATCGGGGCTTGTCCAAGTTAGGATTTATAATAATTATTATACGAATTTTATTACTATATTTTTTATGTTTATAATTGATCATGTATTAAAATTACTTTTTATTTAACTAAAAAATAAATTTACCTAATATAGATAAGTGTAAAAATATATGAGGATATTACGAAATATCGCTAAAAGGTAAACCATTTTAAATCAACGATTGGAACAACCTGCTGCCAGTTAAAATTTTTACGTACAAGTAAAGTTGTCCTAATTGACTTTGGGTCATCCTGAAGTTCTAATTCATCAAGCAGTTTATAATCAACATAGAGGGGATATTTCTTCTTATAAACTTCGACAGCGCTATCCAATACGGCGATATACTTTTCATGAAAAACAGCATTATAAACACGATTTTCATATTTCGAGAATCGTGTGTTATCCACATCAGCGAGGTCTAACTCACGCCAGCGGTGTTTAAAAAAATCTTTCATCTCTGAATCGCTAATTTTAATGTCTTTCACAAGGTTATACTTGAATATTTCATACGTCCATTTTTGTTCCCAATTCCTAATATCACGCCTTATTCTCGTTGAGTCAGCATAACCATCTTCAATTGCAATCTTAATAAACTCTCTGTTTTTCATCATCCGCCCGATTTCTGCAATGAGTCGTTTTCTTAAATCTTCTACAGATTGGCTCTCATGAAGTGTTTTACGATTATAGTTCATAAAGTCAAAATAATCCCGCACCTTTATTTTGCCGCCGGTATGACTAACAAGAGCTTCATCTAATAAACTTTTCAACCCAATCATGTAGCTCTTTGACGTATCCGGAGCATTTATGATCATTTCATTAATAGAATATTTCTTTTTTATACCATCCTGATACCATAGATACAACAATGGGGATAATTCATCAATAATTATACTTTTTACAGCAATATTCATTGGCGTCAATAATGAATCCATTATTTGATGAATTAGTTTGTCCGCTTTAATATTATATAATCGTTTTTCCATCTTTTTTCTTCGCGGACCATATTTTAAATCATCTATCTTAATCCCTTCCCGGTGGATGTTAAGCACCTGAAACAGAGCATATCCATCACCATAAGGAACAGGTTCCGATGTTTTACCAATTTCAAGGTCTTGAACAACTTTTAAGATATCCGGAGGAATACTTAAATAATCAAGCCAGTCTGTTTCATAAAACTTTTTTCGATCAAGGGGTACTTCTTGTCTTTCAAGTTGTTTTTCAATATAATCCTCGAGATTCGTCTTATTTGCTTCTAAATATACGTTCTCACCTTGTTTTAACGATGTAACCGGCAGAATTATCATACGAAATTTGATAGAACTTTTTTTAACCGCATCTTCAATTTCTTTTTCCGGTATTTTCACTCTTTTGCGTACCCGGGATTCTACAAAAGCTTCGAGCAAATCGTCATCTTTTCTTTGTGCAACCCTGTTTGTAACATAATCACCTTTATGATAATCTTGCTTATATCCTTCTCTTGCAAGAATTAGTTCTTTAATTAAATTATTAAGATAAAACCTCCTGGGATTGGGACCGATTTTTGTCAAACCAATAGCATATTCAAAACTATATTTAAAATCATTCGCCGTAATGACAACATCATCAATCCTTATTAGAATTCTTTCTTCCTTCTCTTTTTTACTACAAGAGACGATAACGATAAGAATTAACAGAAGAATAAATATTTTTTTCATAAAACAACTAGCCTCAATTTCTAATTTTCCCATAACTTCAATTTAATACACAATTTTAACTATATTCAGAATATAATGTTCCAATTCTATTCTAATTAGTGTCTGAACGAAAAGTCCCTTGTTGTCATTGTCCCGACTGATCGGGAGAATTCATCCCGGCATGGCAATCCCTTTTCAAGGGAGGTAACATGCTGTTTCTTAATGGGATTGCTTCGTCGCTAACGCTTCTCGCAATGACAGGTACTTTTTTGAATTTAGTATTTTTCGTTCAGATACTATTTACATTTAAAAAAAACGCCGGTAATTTTCAAAAATTACCGGCGTTTAACTTGGACATTTATTTTATAATTGCAAATTTGCCTCGTTTGGTATCCATACCTTCTGCCTCTACAACAAAGAAGTACATACCAAAGGCTACTTCCGGTCCATCCTCCGTGGCCAAATCCCATGAATAGCGGCCATAATCTTCCGGTGAATCATGGTCAATCTTTCTAACCTGTTTACCGTCTGCCGTAAAAATTCGAATAGTACATTGGGGAGGAAGATTGACAAAATCAACCCGTCTCTGCGTACTACCGGCTAATTCATAGATGGATTGTAATGTACTGGCCACAACATAGGGGTCAGGCACAACAAATATGTTCCTCATTTTTTCATCGGCTAACGCTTTATTCCACTCTTTACCTTCAACAGTAAAGCGTAGAGTATCTTCTGCTGTTGGATTTCTATATGTTCTGAAAAGATAAACATCACCCGGTTGCGGGGGAATTGTCGGATTATCTTTTTCAAATTGGCTCTTATTAAAAACCAATGTATAGGATTGTGCTAATCCATTTGTATTGGAATTATTTCCAGGAAAGCGGATGGAGACCCTGCTGCTATCCCATATTTGTCCCCACTGTTCGTCCTCTTCACCAGATCTAAAGGTTTCCTTATCATACATAATTAATGTTTGCATTTTTTCCGGACTATTAGGATAAGTTACATTCCATATTGAAAAATTTGCAGGAATCTTTATTTCATATATTCGATGTAGTGGATCATTGGGTATGGGTACAAATGTGGCGGCAGAATCACTTCCTACAAAATCCCCAATCCGCACTTCAAAATCATAAGGCAGAGCTTCGGAAGTTCCTGTAAGATTAATATCCTCTACACGTAAATTACAAGGTGTTTCTGTTTGCCATTTTTTCCATTGATTATTAGAACGGCCGTATTTATCTGTTTTAATTATTTCAATTCCGCGTTCATCATCATACTCTTTAATGGGAAAACTAAAATTAAAATGGATACCGTCAAATATCTTTTTTTCAATTTCAGCATAAGCCTTCCGTCTAAAA
>JAUVIB010000091.1 GCA_030592985.1 Calditrichaceae bacterium
ATGCAAGGTCATGCTATGCAAAGTATAAAAGATGCTTTTACTCAAATGAGCAATGATGGAAAAGGGCAAAATCCAATTAAAAACTCATCTCTTGATAAACGTACAAAAGCTTTACGTGAAATTATTTTAGCCCGAGCTTTATATAAATGTGGGGATTATAATGGTCTTGGGAAAAGCATTCTTGAGAATTACCAAAAAGACATACGGGGATTATTTGCCCGCCACGCATATCAAATATTAAAAAAATAATAGGAGGATAAATCATGAAAAGTAAAACAAAATTATTTTTGCAATTAGCGATCTTTACTCTCGCTATAGGATTTGCTTTTATCAATACGACGTTCACTTAGACTTTTCAGAATTGGCAGTTAATAGTTCCTGCCCAACTACAACAGGAAAAGGCTGTTAATGTAGCGCCAAATGAAACGATAAAATATGGACAGATAAATGAAGCATTGGTAAAAAAAGCGATTAGTTTTTAGTCTTTTGCTGTGCTATGAATTAATCGAGTTAATAAAAATGTTGTTATGATTTAAATGGAGGTAAAATAACATGCGTCTAATATGAAGGAGTATTAATAATTATCTATGCAATCATTACTAATTAAAAGGAAAAATCATGAAAACATTAAGCATCATTATACTAACCAGTTTTTTGCTCTTTAACTGCAGTAAGTCAAAAACAGATAACAAGAACTCAGGAAACGAACAGAAAAGTAAATCCCAAGAAGTTGTAGATACAACTTTCACATTTGATAACTATGAACTAGGAAAAATTCCATCTGGATGGACACAATACTATACAGGAATAAGTGATACAACAGATTGGAAAATTGTTGATGATGAAGGAAATAAAGTTGTAGCCCAATTATCAAAAGAGGATTTAAAAGGTCATTATAACGAAATTGTATTCGATGGATTTAAAGTTAAAAATGTAGAACTAAAAGTCAGAATAAAAGGTATTACAGGAGAGAGGGATCAGGGTGGTGGTTTCGTTTGGCGTTTTATTGATGCTGACAATCATTATATTGTTCGCGCTAATCCCTTGGAAGATAATGTTGTGCTGTATAAAATGGAAAATGGGAAAAGAACAGATTTACCATTGATAGATAAAGGCAGAACTTATGGAGTTGATGTAGAGCCTCTTGGCAGTGGCTGGAATAATTTAAGATTAACAGTAGTCGATAACTTGTTTACTGTTTACTTAAATGACAAACAATTATTTCAGGTAAGGGATGAAACTTTCCCAAAAGCGGGTAAAATTGGTCTTTGGACGAAAGCTGATGCTGTAACTTACTTTGACGATTTTCAGGTTATTAGCACTAAGTAAGTTTACAAAGTAAAAGCTATGCCGTATCTGTGTTTGTCTTTTCATATCCGGATATGATTACACAAGAAATTGTTGGAATCAGCGATTAAAAACACTCAAAAGAAAACCAACTATAGTCGGGGATAATATATGTAAAGTTTTACAACGTTGTTAGTGCTTTTTCTCTCACTTTGTAAAGTAAAAACATTCATAATAAAATAGGAATTAAAAAAATATGCGAATAATACGATTTTTAATAATTCTTGTCAGTTTTCTTTCATTTATTACATTTAATGTTCATGCACAAATAAGAGCATCCAAAATAGTTATTATTGAAAGTAAAAATAACAGCACACCCGAACAAAAGGTAATAGAGACATATACCCAACGTGTCTTAAAACGAAGTAATGTAACAATTGAAAAAATTGATGAAAGCGAAGTTCATAAAAAAGGCATTTTAGATAATTATGATGCAGCTATTCTTTTAGGACAACCTGCTAACAATAATCTGGTTAAACAAGCATTTGTAACCAGCGGTGTTCGTCCCCCACAAGGTGATTATCCTGGGCCCGAAGGGTTTGTAATAAAAACAATAAAGAAAGGAATTGGCGGCGTTCTCGGAACACTTCCGGTGATTATTGCTTCAGGTATTGATGAGAGAGGAACCATTTATGCCCTCACCCGCCTGATGCGTGAATCGAGATATTTAGCGGATATTATTGAAATCCCGGAATTGAAAATTGTAGATAAGCCGGCTTTTGAATACCGCGGATTGGCAATAAGTCATATGGATCGATACCAGGCAAAACGTACCGGGGCAAGCAAGAAATTTAATGCTTATAATTATGCTATAGATCAGCAGATATTCGGATTCAACACTTTTTTTGTCGGTAGTGGAACATTATCACTAAAACTGTTGGAAGAAGATGAAAATTATGCTAATGGGGTTATAAACCAAACAACGTTTCTTGATGATATTGGTATGATGTACACAATGCAATATGCACCCAACGGAATTAGGAAAGAAGACTGGAAGGAAGGATTTGGCGGTCATTTTTTAGCCTGTCCCAGCAATCCTGAAGCACGGGAGGTAATGTTGAGGGGACGGGAAGAACTCTATAAGCGTTCAAAAAGGTTGGATGTATTATTACTAGTATCAGGAGATGAAGCCGGTTGTCATTGTGAAAAATGCACACCGTGGGTTAGTACATATGTGGATTTAGTAGAGGAAATAGCGGGCATTTATCATAAATATTTCCCGGATGGTAAAGTGTGGATTTCAACTCAGGAACTTGATTTTGATGATAAAAAATGGCTTTGGGATTATCTTAATGAAAAACCACGCCCATGGTTACATGCCGTCTGCTATGCACCGGTCGGCGATGAACTTTCACCCTATCTTACCGGGCGTATTAATCATGAGTTTGAAGAATATATTGGAATAGACAGGGAAGCGCGCTATCTGCGTGAAATGTTAAAACAAATACCACGCACCGTAGAAATTACCACGTTTCCGGATATTTCACATTGGGTGAGCGCCCAATATCAGTTTCCAGTCGTTTCCCCGGAAATGGCGGCAGTCTATGAGCGCCGCACTTTTAATGTACGGCCGCGTCAACTGGAAAATATTTTTCGAAAAACCGCGGGTTACTCTATTGGCACGACTGCGTATTGTGAGGGAATATTTGATGATGTAAATAAAGCTGTTTGGACACAGTTACACTGGAATCCTGACCTTACTGTAGAGGAAATATTGTATGATTACTATCGCTGGTATTGTGGACAGGAAGCTGCTCCTGAATTGGTAGAAGCAGCGCTTTTATTAGAAGAGAATATGCAAGCGCAGGTTTTGAACAACGGTGAAGGATACAAGAAATTTTTAAGCCTGGTTCAAAATGCTGAAAAAAAAATGTCGCCTAAATTCCGTGAAAATAACTGGCGCTATTTATTTCTTTTGGAAAAAGGTTTAACGGATTTGTATGTTTATCATAAAGTTAAACAAGGTTCCCAACGTTTAGCGGAAGTGAACGATCTTTTACTGAAAGCGAAAAAAAGTGATAAACCAAAAGTTTTTCTTCAAAAGGCATTGGATGTACTGGAGCGGGATATTGAAACGCCGGATATGGTTCGTTTACGTAAAGAGGCAAATATTTTAGATGATGAACTTAATAAAGCTGCCGGTTATCGATTTATTGCCCTGTTGAATATGGTAGAGATGGATTTGGTTGGTGAAACATGGCATGCAGATCAGATAAAAAAACTAATGGAAGAACAAGATAAAAATGAATTAAAACAACAAGTAAAAGCTCTTACTCATTATGACGATCCCGGTATCGGTAGTTATTACGATAATTGCGGACACTTTGCAGAGCAACCGCATTTAACATTTGGTACAAGCAACTACTGGGATGTTATGTTTTATTCCGGATTAAAACCTTCTCAGGTTCTTGTTAATTATAGCTTTGCGGGCGAACAGGGTGTAACCTACACTTATGATGAATTAGATATAAAAGCAGAATACAAAATTCGAGTAACCTATGCTTTGCCTGAAGATAGCTGGTGGGCAGGGAGGAAAAAAATAAGACAGAGAATGCTTGCTGACGGCGTTAAAATTGGTGAACCGGTTGAAATTAAGAGGAATGATATACAACAGTTCGAATATGATATACCCTCCAGTATAACAAAAGACGGCCGGGTTGTGATTGAATTTGTAGCGGATATACCGGAATCGATTACCATTGTTAATGAAATATGGTTAATAAAAAAGTAGGAGTGAGTATAAAATGAAATACAAATCAGTTTTTTTTATGATGAGTTTCTTGTTAATTCTGTTAATTAGTTTAATAAAATGTGTTGATACTAAAACAGATGAAATTAAACCCGTTAATATTAATGGGGAACCACGATTTATAATCGGCAACTATCATAATCCTCAGGATTTAGGTGAATTGAAAAGATATGCAGAAAATGGCTTTAATCTTGTGCGATGTACTCCTGACACCAACGCCTTGGATATGGTTAAGGATGCCGGCCTTAACGCCTGGGTGAATACCGGCGAATTGATTGATTTTTCAAAGGATCAAAATAAGCGTAAGGAAAAACTGACTAAATTGGTTAACCGTTTAAAAGATCATCCGGCATTAGTAGTATGGGAAGTTCCTGACGAAGCATTATGGAATTTGTCTCTCGGGCTTTACCGCCGTTTTTATGGACCGCAGTGGTCACCGGAACAGCAGGATAGTATATTGAATTATTTATCTACTGCTGTACCAGAAAAAGCACAAGGAATTGCAGAAGGAAGTAAGCAATTAAGGCATCTCGATCCTTTACATCCCATCTGGATGAACCACGCACCGCGAAATGCTATATCTGAGTTACGTCTTTTTTCTAAAACCATGGATATTGTTGGCTGTGATATTTATCCGGTAAAAGAAGGTATAACAGGACATAGTGACTTGATTGATCATAGTTTGTCGGCGGTCGGCGGTTTTACGGATATCATGCAGAATTCAGCGCCAGGCAAACCAATCTGGATGGTCTTACAGGCATTTTCGTGGGAATTATTACGGAATCCTATTCCGGAACATTTGAATCCTGAGATGTTCCCCACCTATAAGCAATCCCGTACCATGGCATGGAATGCTATTTTGCATGATGCAAAGGGTATATTGTATTGGGGTTCACATATGGTGAGTTCAAAATCACTTTTTTGGGACGCCATATTGGGTGTAACGAAAGAGATTGCCGCTCTCGAGCCTTTTTTATTAGGAAATGAATTAAAAGAGATGATAAAAGTAGAACCAATCCAATTCTCCGCGTCTTTACCAACGCGCGTTGCTTATACACTCAGAAAATATAAGGATGATTATTTATTGGCAGTACTGCAGGAGGATTTGCTCCAGTCAATTAATGTCTCAGGATTGGATTTTCTGGAAGGAAAGACGCTTTATGAATTGACCACTGACCGGAGTTATTTGGTAAAGAATGGTAAGATTAGATTGTGGTTCGGGATGGAACCGCATGTGTTATGTACATCACGTAATTATGATGTCGTACATGAGTCACAGTTTATCCTTAAGTGGGATAATGAAGATAATTTCCCCTTAAATGAAAAAAAATAAGATTCCGGTTTTTACTTTAAGAGTGATTATGACCGGATCGATGATCAATGCATTACAACCCCTTCGTTCCCTTTCTTTAGCCTGCCCGGCTCAGACGCGGAGGAAACTTAACTATCTGCTATGTTTAAAATTTAAAATTCAAAACATAGATACGCAGCTTGATTAATGTGATGTTAATTGATAAACTATCGTTTTAACCCATGCCTCAGGTGGGAAAACCCAATACTATGAATTAATCAGTGGAGAATCAAAATTAAAAACAATCATAAAATACTTTTTTCCCATTTAGTATTAGGCTGTTTTACGGTAATTTTTATACCAATCGTAGCTGCTAAAACATTACTCATCACAAACCAGCGCTGTGAGTATCTTGAAAATCCCCTGGGTATCGATGTACCCAATACCCGTTTAAGTTGGATTCTTAAATCCGCCGAACGCGCTCAAATGCAGAAAGCTTACCAGGTTTTAGTTGCCACTACTCAGGAAAATCTTACTAACGATACAGGCGATTTATGGGATTCAGGAAAGATTGATTCGGATCAATCTATTCATGTGGTTTATAAGGGCAAAAAACTTACTTCGCAGATGCATTGTTTCTGGAAAGTGCGTGTATGGGATAAAGATAATAAAGTTTCATTGTGGAGTAATCAGGCAGCCTGGAGTATGGGTTTGCTAAATCCCACGGATTGGACAGCCAAATGGATTGGCCGGGACACGTCCGGAAAAATTCTTCGAAATGATTTCCAATTTTCGAAATGGATATGGTTTCCCGGCGGAAACCCGGCTGAAGAAACCTCCCCTGGAACCCGCTATTTTAGGCGAACGGTTATTATTCCGAAAAACAAGGAAATTGTAAAAGCAAATTATTTGATTACGGCAGACAACAGGTTTATGCTGTATGTGAATGGGGAGATGGTTGCGAAAGGCGATAACACTTCAAAAGGATACAAGCTCAACGTAGCCGACTACCTGCATACCGGAAATAATATTATTACCGTGGCCGCTACCAACAGGGGTCCCGAAGATAATTCGGCGGGATTGATTGGAGTTATGCGTATCGAATATCAGCAAGGGGCTTCGCTTATCGTGCCCATGGACAAACACTGGCGGACATTTGATAAAGAGATATCTGGTTGGAAAGACAGCAAATTTGACGACTCGGAATGGGTAGCTGCGCAGGAAATCGGAGAGTGTGGTATAGGGCCATGGGGTGATATATCCATTACGGAAACCCGAACCCGCCTACCCGCACGTATGCTGCGTCACGATTTTAAAATTGAAAAAACGGTCAGACGTGCAACAACCTATATTTGCGGTTTGGGATTTTTCGATCTTTACCTGAATGGTGAAAAAGTCGGCGATCATATCATGGATCCTGGTTTGACTGAGTACAACCAACGTGCTCTTTATGTAACTTTTGACGTCACAGAGCAGCTTTCCCGAAGCGACAACACGATCGGTGTAATTCTGGGGAATGGACGATTTTTTGCTCCTAGAACGTCCGCACATCTTGCCACGCGTTCATACGGATTCCCGAAACTTCTTTTGCAAATGCACATTGAGTATGAGGACGGGACGGTCGAAGATATTGTCAGCGATGAGAGTTGGAAGCTCACCACGGACGGCCCAATACGGGCAAATAATGAATACGATGGCGAAGAATATGATGCCCGCATGGAGCAGGATGGTTGGGACAGACCGGGATTTGATACATCCGCATGGCAGAATGCGAGTTTGGTTGAGGCGCCTAAAGGTTTTTTACAGTCGCAAATGATCGAACCGATGCGGGTGACGCAGACGATTCGACCTGTGGGTATCACCAATCCAAAACCGGGTATGTACCTGTTTGATATGGGACAGGTGTTTTATGGTATTGTTCGATTAACAGTTAGCGGTCCTGTAGGTACAAAAGTTCAAATGCGTTCCGCTTACAGTTTAAAACCCGACGGCACTTTGAAAACTGAGGATAACCGCAGCGCAGACTGCACAGACCTCTATATTCTCAAGGGTAAAGGCATTGAAACATGGCAGCCGAAATTTAAGGGACAGGGATACCGCTATGTGGAAGTAACGGGTTTTCCCGGTGAGCCGACAGTGGACAATTTTAATGGCCTGGTTTTCCACACGGA
Source organism: Calditrichaceae bacterium (assembly GCA_030592985.1). GTDB lineage: Bacteria > Calditrichota > Calditrichia > Calditrichales > Calditrichaceae > JAUVIB01. The sequence goes on from JAUVIB010000091.1 coordinate 7,559, forward strand.
TATGGACAGCGTCGGCAGTTTCATCTGTTCCAATCCCTTGCTTAATCAACTTTTCAATAATGTAAGATGGGGACAACGTATGTACCGGCGCAGCGTTCCTCTTGATCCCGATCGTGATGAAAGACAGGGCTGGCTGGGCGATCCTGCTAAAGATGCGGAAAGCGATGCTTATAATTTTAATGTGGCGCCGTTTTATGCTAAATGGCTTCAGGATATCCGTTTGGACCAGCGTTTATCCGGTGAAATCCCGGATGTATCGCCGCCGTATTATCCTTTTTATAGTGAAAGCATTGTTTGGCCCAGCGTCATCACCATCATTCCTGACTGGTTTTATAATTTTTATGGCGATAGACGAATCTTAAACGATAACTATGAGAGTATGAAAAAATTTGTTTTATTTATTATCAACCGTCATCAAAAACCAGATTTCACGGTGGATAAAAATAATCACGGTGACTGGTGCGACGCTTATACGATGGATCAAGGAACGATAGAACCGTTTGGCGCTACTTCAAGGCCACTCATTTCAACGACATATTTTTATAACAATGTTAAAATTTTGGCCAGGACAGCGAGGTTCTTGGAAAGAGCAAAGGAAGAAGCTCATTTTGCCGATCTTGCAGAAAAAATTAAAACCGGTTTCAATAGTCGTTTTTTTGACCCGCGAACCAACACGTACGAAAGCGCAACCCAGTGTTCTTATGTGCTGCCGTTGGCGTTCGGGATGGTTCCACCCGAAAACCGGGATGCGGTTATTGCTAACCTGATCGAAGATATTATGGTCAGGCATAATGGTCACCTTTCGGTTGGTCTAATCGGTATACAATGGTTAATGCAAATGCTCTCTGATATTGGTTATCCTGAAGTTGCTTATACAATTGCTGCTCAGACTACCCGGCCCAGCTGGGGCTATATGATTTCCAAAGGAGCAACAACCATCTGGGAACGGTGGGATACCGATACCCGTGATCCCGGCATGAACAGCGAAGCGTTGTTAATGCTGGCCGGTAATCTTGAAGCATGGTTTTATCAGACTTTGGCCGGTATCAACTATGACCCTGAGCAACCGGGCTTTAAACATATTATTTTACGACCACAACCGGTCAGCGATTTGAAATATGTCAAATCTTCTTTCAAATCATTGTACGGCACGATTGTAAGCGATTGGAAAATTGAAGGGAATGCATTCATCTGGAATTTCACTATTCCGGTAAATACAACGGCGACGATTTACATCCCTGCGGAAGATATAAAGAGCATCCGGGAAAATGGGCATGTGGTTGTAGACTCAGAAGGGATTGAATTCCTGTGTGTGGAAAACGGTGCAGCGGTATATAAAATAGGTTCGGGGGAATATAGGTTTTTATCAGTCATAAAAGACCTCAGAGGTCTGGATAACAATTAACCGAAATGGAGAACAAATGAATTCATCAAAATTCTTAAAATTATTAACAATCCCCTATTTGACTCTGTTCCTGCTTGCCGGATTTGGGATCCAGGCATTTGCAACGGAAAATTTATTGCCCAAACCCAGGAAGGTAGAATACTTGAAGGATGAATTTAAAATTTCGTCCGAAACTAAAATCTTTTACTCCAATGAAAAAGATGAGCATGTAAAATTTATTATTGAACGCGTTCAAAATATGATTAATGAAAATCATCAATTACACATGCAAGCAGGGGTAGAAAACAGATTAAATAAATACCAGGTTTGGATCAGCAATCAAAGCCAAATTCCTAAAAATTTACAGAAATCATCCTCAAAACTTGAATCGTTGAGTGAGGAAGCATATGAATTAATCGTTCATAAAAAGGGAGTCCGGGTTACCGCGGTGACTGCAAGAGGAATGCTGTGGGGACTGATAACTTGTGTGCAAATGATTGAAAAAAACGGAATCGAGACAATTATTCCTGCGGTTAGAATTTTAGACTGGCCCCATTACAAATGGCGTGGCTATATGCTCGACACGGGACGCGCCCC
>JAUVIB010000133.1 GCA_030592985.1 Calditrichaceae bacterium
AAAGTTACTTCAACTTGTGGAATGCCTCGTTGTGCCGGTGGTATGCCGTCTAAAATAAATTTACCGAGAGTTCGGTTGGCATTCGCCATTGATCGTTCGCCCTGCAAAACATTGATCTCAACAGAGGTTTGATTGTCGGCGGCTGTAGAAAATATCTCCGTTTTTTTGGATGGTATCGTCGTGTTAGCTTCAATCAACTTAGTGGCAACTCCACCCAGCGTTTCGATTCCTAATGAGAGGGGGATAACATCCAGCAATAAAACATCTTTTACATCACCGGCTAATACACCGCCCTGGATAGCTGCACCAATCGCTACAACTTCATCCGGATTTACGCTTTTATTCGGTTCTTTATTGAAAAAAGATTTAACGATTTCCTGAATTTTCGGAATACGGGTTGACCCGCCGACTAAAATGACTTCATCAATATCCGAAGCATTTACACCGGCGTCTTTTATGGCCTTTTTGCATGGTTCAATGGTCCTTTGAACAAGGTCATCCACCAACTGTTCAAACTTTGAACGGCTTAAACTTATATTCAAATGTTTTGGTCCCGATTCTGTTGCCGTTATAAATGGTAGATTAATATCAGTTTGCATAGATGAGGATAATTCCATTTTTGCTTTTTCTGCCGCTTCTTTTAATCTCTGCAGAGCCATAGGATCTTTTTTAAGATCAACACCTTCTTCTTTTTTAAATTCACTTGCAAGAAAGTCAATAATGCGCTGATCAAAATCATCACCGCCAAGATGTGTATCCCCATTGGTAGATTTTACCTCAAAAACGCCATCTCCTATTTCAAGGATTGATATATCAAAAGTACCGCCGCCAAGATCAAAAACCGCAATTTTCTCTTCCTTTTTATTATCAAGACCGTATGCTAGAGAGGCGGCTGTAGGCTCATTAATAATCCGACGGACAGTTAAGCCGGCAATCTGTCCGGCATCTTTGGTAGCCTGTCGCTGAGCATCATTAAAGTAAGCAGGAACAGTTATTACTGCTTCTGTAACTTTCTCGCCCAAATAATCTTCGGCTGTCTGTTTCATTTTTTGAAGAATCATCGCCGATAACTCCGGAGGAGTATATTTTTTTTCTCCAATATCTACTACTACTACATCATTTGCACCTTTTTCGATTTTATAGGGTACTTCCGTCATTTCAGTACCTACTTCATTATAAAAACGGCCCATAAATCGTTTTATTGAAAAAATGGTGTTTTGTGGGTTAGTAACCGCCTGACGCTTTGCGGGCGCACCAACTAATCTTTCACCTTTTTTTGTAAATGCCAAAACTGATGGCGTTGTTCTTGCTCCTTCCGCATTAGGAATAACAACCGACTCTCCGCCTTCCATAACAGCGACAACGGAGTTTGTTGTTCCTAAATCTATTCCAATTATTTTACCCATTTCAATTTCCTCCTAAACATTTATTTTTATCTATAATCTTTTTCTTTTTCACTCCATACTCTGCAAACATTATGCCAATACACAATATTTATTTGAATGATTATTTATCGGTACACTTTAATAGCGGTTTTTGTTATATCGACCTTTCTCAAATTGGGGAAAATATCTATTAACCACAATAAATACAACATATTACTTGTACTTAGTTTCCCCTGTAAACAAAATAAAAATAATAGACTTTTTTTATAGTATTTTCAATTATATTAGTGTTATAGAAATTTATTATTCAACTCCTAATAAAACAATATGTCATCGTGTCAGTTTTAACTGTTTATTTGGCATAAAAAATGCCGTTCATTGAACGGCATTTTCCACTTCAAAAATTTATCAACCTTAAAAACAGTTATTTTTCTTCTTTCTGGATTTGAATAAAGACTAAACGGTCCATGATACTTCCACGTAGTTTCCTGCGGACCTTCATTTTAATAACATCATCAGCTTCATACTCATCTATTTTGTCATAGAATTCCGCAACCGAATTTATTTTATCACCGGCTACTTCATATATAATGTCACCTTGACTTAGCCTTGCTTCTGCAGCGGCGCTTCTTTTTTCCACATCAATTACAACGACGCCGGCATCTAAATTCAATTCACTTAATTGACGATTATTCAAATCCTTTACCGTCATCCCTAAATCAGTTACCGCTTTTGATTCTTTAGTTTTTTCGTTTTTTTCACCGGCAGATATTTCTCCATTTCGACCCTGCAATACGGCGTCAATTGTTATATTTTTACCGTCTCTCCATATTTCCAGTTCAACTTTGTCTCCCGGATTATAGGTGCCTATTTTTGCCTGTAGTTCATTCGGTCTATTGACCTCTTTGCCATTAACGCTCAAAATAACATCGCCAGCCTTAATTTCTGCTTTTTTTGCAGCACCATCCTCAATAACACTGGAAATGAAAACACCTTTTGGCTTATCCAAACCAACACCTTTAGCTTTTATTTGGTCCATATCTTCTATATAAACACCAAGATAACCACGTCTTACTTCGCCATATTTCATTAAATCATCCACAACACTTTTAGCAATATTTATAGGAACAGCAAATCCATAGCCAACATAATAACTCGTTCCTGAAGCGATTGCCGTATTGATACCAATAACTTCTCCATGAATATTTAGTAAAGCGCCTCCGCTATTTCCCGGATTAATGGCAGCATCGGTCTGAATAAAATTTTCTATTCCTGAAATATTGTTTTCACTTCGAATAATGTTAACATCTCTTCCCATAGCGCTCACAATGCCGGCTGTAACCGTTGAAGTAAGATTTAATGGACTGCCTATGGCCAGCACCCATTCACCAATCTGAACAATTTCCGAGTTCCCCAAAACTGCTACCGGCAGATCTTCCGCTTCGATTTTAATTAAAGCGACCTCAGTGGTCGGGTCCGTACCGATCACTTTTGCCTTATACTCCGATTTATCTATCAATTTTACAACAAGTTCATCAACATCATTTACAACATGGTTATTCGTTAAAATATATCCATCTTTACTAATAATAATGCCTGAACCAAGTCCTTCTTGTGGTGGAAGTTCAGCATCACCTTTAGGCTGTTTAAAGAAATGATAAAAAGGATGGTTTTTGGGGATCTTTACCGCTTTCGTTGTGTATATAGAAACAATTGACGGACGCACTCGTTTTACAATATCCACAAACATCGTATTGGGATTAAAAGTACCGGCATTAACCGATGTCTGGCTTGCTTCATCTGCAGGATCGGCTTCTTTATATACCTTGTCCGCAGTAGTGGCAACGCCTTTTGTATCAAGATTAAATCCTGTTGTTAATACAATTCCAAAAATGATACCTATGGTAATTAATCCCAGAATTACCGAAACTGAATTTCTTTTATAATTTGACATTTTAATTTCCTTTCAAGTTAGCCAATTCAATAAATTAGTTTAAGCATAATACGAACTTTTTATTAAAAAGTTGTTAATTATTTTAACCTGCAATAATCATACCAATAGAATAAGTTCATTAAATATAGTATTTTGGTAACTATAAAGTCAAACGGTAAAAATATTATTGCCATGATGTCATAGTATTTGCCTATATGACAGCAATTCTTGTAAAATAGGGGTGATAGATTAATTTTATTAAAATTTGATAATTTTTTGTATATTATGCAGGAATTAAACTGATGAAGAAAAATGAAAAAAAAATTACTTGTTGACGGCTACAATTTGGCTCATAAACATCCTGAAATATCACTTTGGTTAAAAAAAGGTGATACTGAAAAAACAATCCAATTGCTTATTAGTTGGCTTCAATCAGGACCAGGTAGAAAACATTCTAAGATTATTCTGGTATTCGACGGTAAAAGGGGAAATTTTAATCGGCAACACTATTCATCAAATATTAAATTAATTTTTTCAAAAAAACCGCAAACGGCGGATGATATCATCCGTGATTTTATCCGTAATGCAGAAAACCCTTCGGACTGGACGGTGGTCAGTTCGGATAATGAAATCATCTACACTTCGCAAGATCATGGAGCACATACGATTAAATCTGAAACATTCTTAGATCAATATTCAAGGAATCCTAAATCGAAAAATAAAAGGCCAAATAACAGTACTGAAAAATATAATCCGGAAAACATTGATGTTGATTACTGGCTTAAGCAATTTGGAGATGATAAAGAATTATGAGTTTTCATATTCGCAATAAACATGGACAGTTTATATTTTCTTTTTGGCTTAGCTTTGCGGTTCTTTTGATCCTTAACCTATTCATTTGGTTGTATCTGATACAAATAAGAGATCAATTTATAGAGGAATTAAAATCTAAATTACTCAATACAAACACTCTAATCAGCCGAATAATTGACGAAGACAAAATTAACAATATTATTCCACAAGAACATACCTCCATTGAATATCTCTATTATCAACAAATTATAGAAGAGATTCGCGTTCAGAGTAACCTGCAAACAATCCAAATATTATCCTCTATTGGGGAATTGTTGGTTTCTGCACCCGAATCAAAAACCAGTGCAGCTTCTACCACGGCTCTTTTTAAAGACACAGCAAAAGGAGTACCCCGGGTTTCAGAAATAGAATCTTACGCTTCCCAAAAGTTTATGAGCGCTTATATGCCATTAATCGATATTAACGGCTTTGTATCAGCAATTATTGTTATTGAGGCAAAAGCTGAGTTTTTTGATGTTTTAGATAATCTTAAAACCCGCATACTTCTATTGACGGCTATTAATTTAATTGCCATCTTGCTAATCGCTTTCTTTCTCTCCCGTATGGTAAAAAGAAGCATTCAATACCAAACAGAATTAAAAGAGCGCCATCATTTGGCACAAATCGGGACAATGGCAGCTACGGTGGCCCATGAACTGCGTAACCCATTAGCAATTATTGAAGCGACCAATGACATTATCAAAAAGAAATATGCTCACAATAAGGATGAGTTGTTTACATATATTTCTGATGAGGTAAAACGGTTAGACATTTTAATTGACGATTTTTTGAAATTGACAAAAACCCCTAAGTTATATATCGAAAAGATTATAGTGGATAGATTTTTAGATAAAGTGCGCCTTTCACTGACTGTGGAGGATATTAATATCTTAGTTATTGAACCATTAACAATTAAAGATTTCTATTCTGATAAAAACATCCTTGAACAAGTCATTTTAAATATCATAAAAAATTCTTTTCAATCTTTTAAAGAGAATAATGACGCCAATAATAAAGTCACTATTTCCATAAAAGAGAAAAGCAACCAACTAAACATTTCCATAGCTGATACAGGCTGTGGGATTTCAGAAGAAAATTTAAAAAAGATTTTTAATCCATTTTTTTCAACAAAAGAACAAGGAACCGGACTGGGACTATCGGTAAGTAAACGCCTGATTGAATTATTGGGAGGCCGGATAAATATTACTTCAAAGGAAGGTCAGGGCACCGAGGTTTTAATCCAATTACCAATACGTCATAAGGATTACGAATATGCAGTATAAATTTGAGTGTGTTTCAGGCTGCTCAAATTGCTGCCAGGTGAATGACGGATTTGTTTTCCTTAGCGAAGATGAGGCGGAAAAGATTGCAAAATATTTAGAAACCGGTATAGCGGAATTATACAAATGGTTCATAAAACAAATCGACAATAGACTCTGCCTGGTTGACGGTGAAAGTGAACACTGTATTTTTATTGAAGATAATCGTTGTTTGATCTATCCTGTCCGGCCTCAGCAATGCAGAGATTATCCCTTTTGGCCAGAAATAATTTCGTCTCCTGAGAGGTGGGATAGAGAAAAGATAATCTGCCCCGGAATAGGAGCGGGGAAAGAATATAGAAAAGAAGATATTAATAATACCATCACTAAATAAGTTTTTCAATAAATATCACTTCTACTATACCGGATAATGTCAATTTTATTTTATAAATAGGCAAAATATTTTTGAAATTGTATTAACATTAAAATGCATGGATCATATAATTTATAATAAACATTCGGGTTTATTACATCGAGGCTTGACTCGATATCAATATTTTGCTTCCAGTGTTGATACCTCGGAGCTCGAACGAGGTTTTTCATTCCTAAAATTTATTTTCTTTCCCGAACTAAAATAGGTTGCCCCTCTAATACATTTGCCTTATCTAACATACAATACTCAACTATTTCAACAATAGTTTTTGGCTGCATAATTGTCGTAGGATCCTCGTTAGGAGCTAATTTTTTACGCAAATCTGTTGCTGTTCTGCCTGGACAAATAACAAATACTTTTATATTATATGCTCTTAACTCTTCAGCCATTGTGAGAGAAAAATTTATTACTCCTGCTTTACTTGCAGCATAAGAACTCCATCCGGGCCGTGGACTTAATCCAGCTGTTGATGCTATATTAATAATTTTTCCACCCGTCTTTTTCATATATTTTACTGCTTCTTTGGTACAAATGAAAGTTCCGGTTAAATTTGTAGAAAGGACATCATCCCAATCCTCAAGAGTCATTTCCAACAAACCCATTGGCTTTACATGCCCTGCATTATTAATCAATATATCAATTTTTCCAAATTTACTTATTATAGTTTCCATTAAATTCCTTATGGAAATTTCATTGCGAATATCTGTAGAAAAAATTAAAAAATCATTTTTTAATTTAGAAGAAAATGCATACATTTTTTCCTTATTGCGAGAAATCAAAACTACTTTTGCACCATCTCTTGAATAAGTAATAGCCATCTCTTTACCAATTCCCTGACTAGCCCCTGTTATAACTATAATTTTATCCTTTAGCCTTCCCATCGCTCTACTCCTTTTAGCAGATTTTCAACCACAATTAAATCTAGAGGAGTTGTTATCTTAATATTATTTTCCATTCCGCTAATGAATTTTATTTTTTCGCCTAAGCGAAATACAAGAATACTATCTTCAGTTGCAGTATAATTTTCTTCTTGGGCTTTTTTATGTGCAGTAATTAGTGTCTTACGATCAAAAAATTGTGGTAATTGAATATTATGCAACTTTGAACGATCTAATTCACCGGTCATATACTTATCCCCTTCGGAAACTGTAAAAGGAATAGGAATTGTAGGTACCACAGCTTTATTATTGTATCTGATAATATTATTGATAAAATCACTGGTGATCAGTGGCCTTGCAGCTTCATGAATTAATAGTTTTTCATTCTTGATATGTTGGAGAGCTTTCCATACGGATTCCTGCCTTGTTTCACCTCCGTTTATTAATACAACTTTTGAAATGTTATATTTTTCAATAATTCTAAGATAGGTATTTTTAAAGTCGGGATGAAATGTCATGTAAATAGTTTCAATACAATCGATCTTTTCTAAGACTTCCAGTGAATAAATGAATATAGGTTTTCCAAGAATTTTATAAAATTGTTTGGGTATTTTTTTTTCTAATCGAACGCCTAATCCTGCTGCAAGATAGATACAATCCATATTACATCTCTCCTTATCAACGAAATAATTAAATATATTATCGATTTAATAAAAGAATATTATAAAATATTATTTCAAGTATACAGGAATCATTGACTTGAATATCGTCTCAAGATCCGAATGTTTTGCCTTCCAACCAAGTAACTTATAGGCAAGATCGCCACTGGCAATAATTTCCTGCGGATCGCCGGTCCTTCTCCCTACGATTTCATATTGTACCGTTTTACCGCTAATTTTTTGTGCCATATCAATCATTTCCATAACACTGTGACCTTTGCCGGTGCCAAGGTTTACAATCAGGTCTTTATTTTCTCTAATCAAATAACGCATAGCGAGAACATGCGCCGTAGCTAAATCATTAACATGAACATAATCACGAATACCTGTGCCATC
>JAUVIB010000081.1 GCA_030592985.1 Calditrichaceae bacterium
TCGGCATATGCGGGCAGTGTACTCTTGATGGTTCCGGTATCCGTGTTTGCCTCGAAGGCCCGGTTCTAAAGAAAGAAGAGATAGATAAGATCACTGAGATCGGTTCGGTTCATCGGGATGCTTCCGGCCGGAGAATACAACACACATAATGTAATTTTATTTCTTATGTCTCTGTTAAATTTCAATTAGCTATTTCGTTGATTAAGTATCAATTACTTTGTAATCTGTCTATTGTTAGTTTCTTTGCATCGTGTAAATCTCTATTTGACTTCTCCAGTGAATAAATTTTTTTGCGAATATAGTATATATTAAGTATACTAATCGCTTTTTAGAATGAATTAATTATGGAATAGAAACACAAAATGAAAATTATTGCCAGTAATCGTAAAGCCCGCTATAATTATGAAATTACGGACTCTTATGAGGCCGGAATCGCATTAAAAGGGTCAGAAGTAAAATCGATCCGTGAGGGGAAGGTTAATCTAAAAGACTCCTACGCACGATTTAATAAAGGGGAATTATGGTTAATAGGAATGCATATCTCAGCCTATACAAAAGCAACAATGGAGCTTCATGATCCTGAACGTCAAAGAAAGCTGTTATTGCATAAGTTAGAACTTAAAAAAATGCTTAGACAAGTTGAGGAGAAAGGTATTACCCTGATTCCTTTAAAGATTTATCTAAAGGGACATTTAATTAAAGTAGAAATAGGGCTTGCCCGTGGTAAACATAAATATGATAAGCGTGCCTCTATTGCCGAACGTGATCAGAAACGTGATATGCAGCGGCAGGAGAAATATTCTTAATAGTAATGATATAATGGAGAGATTATAAATGACATTTCCTTCACTTAATGAACAAATGGATTTGATTAAAAGGGCAGCGGTTGAAATATTGCCCGAAAATGAACTTGTAAAAAAAATAGAGCGTTCCATTAAAAAAAATAAACCTTTAATAATTAAACAGGGATTTGATCCGACAGCGCCTGATATTCATCTTGGCCATACGGTTGGTATCCGTAAATTACGTCATTTCCAGGAACTTGGACATCAGGTTGTGGTTATTATCGGTGATTATACCGCTATGGTAGGTGACCCAAGTGAGAAAAATAGTACACGTCCACGTCTGTCCCATGAACAAGTAATGGCTCATGCCAAGACCTATCAGAATCAGTTTTTTAAAATTCTTGATAAAAATAAAACGCAAATACGATTTAATGGAGAATGGTTCGCAAAGATGCCTTTTGACCAGGTAATGGGCTTGGCGGCAAAATTTACTGTTGCCCGTATGTTAGAAAGAGACGACTTTGCGAAGCGTTATAAATCCCAATTACCTATTAGTGTTCATGAGTTTTTCTATCCACTAATGCAGGGTTATGATTCGGTTATGATTAAATCGGATGTTGAATTAGGAGCTACTGAACAGAAATTTAATCTGGTCATTGGCCGGCAGATTCAAAAAGAGTATGGCCAGGAACCGCAAATTGTCTTAACACTGCCCGTATTGGAAGGCCTTGATGGGAAACAGCGTATGAGTAAGTCCATCGGTAATTATATTGGTATTGACGAGCCGCCAAAAGAAATATATGGAAAAACCATGTCCATTCCCGATGCGTTGATATTCCCATATTTTGAATTAATCACAGATGTGGATGCATCAGAATTAAATAAGATTAAACTTGATCTGCAAAATGCTGAAATAAATCCACGAGATATTAAAAAATATTTAGGAAGAACCATTGTCCGCATGTATCATGGAGATAATGCAGGCGTCAGCGCTGAGAAAGAATTTGAAAATATTTTTATTAAAAAAGATTTACCTGATGAAATACCTGAAGTAAAACTAACAGTAGATAAAATGCGGATTGATGAGTTAATTGTTTATACAAAAACGGCAGAATCAAAAGGCCAGGCAAAAAGATTGGTTCAGGGTGGAGCCGTTTCTATAAGCGGAGAGAAAGTAAGCGATCCTTTTAAAGAAATTAGCATTGAAAATGGTCAAATACTAAAAGTGGGTAAAAGAAAATTTGTAAAATTGATGTTATAAAAAAAGGGCATATTCATAAATGAGAATAAGCCCTTTTTTTAATTCTAATTCATATGTTCCCGATAGCTCTCACGGTGCTTGCTATCAATCGTAAGTAAGGTTTCTAAGTACTCATTATGACCGCTGAAAAGCAGAGATAATTCACGATAGTGTGCATCCAGGAAAATCCGTAAATAGTAGTTGTTGGGTTGAGCATTAAATACCTGTTTAATGCCTTCAAGCGCTTTTTCGGCATACTTAAAAGCATCCGTATCTTCACCCTCCGATAGAGAAGCAACCGCAGCGAAAAAATCAGGTTTAATTTCACGCAGCGGACGGGTTCGTATATTTGTTATTTTTTGTAAACTTTCCAAACGAGTATTCCAGCCCTGTGGATAATTGCTCATCATTGCCCGGTTAGCAAGACTTAATCCTTGTTCATATAATGGTGATCCAAGAAAAATATCTATATCATCCAATTCACCAGCTAAAACAAGGAAAGCATAAAAATTTAATAGATCAGTAAGCGCATCAAATTGTGGATTAGAATGATCAAGGGGGGAACTGTTTTCATACGGGAAAACCCAGTTTTTATCGTAAAAATTTTCACCGGATTCAGTAGATATTAAAAATTGTGCTTTATAAACACGTTCGTATGATTTTTGCTGAACAGTTTCTATAATTACTTGTACATTTCCGTTTACATCATATTCATATTCATCTTCAATCCAGTCAAAATTATTATAGTATTCTGATATTTTTTCTTCTAGGTTTATTATATCTTGTTGCTGATCAACATTTAAATGGCTCAATTCAACCTTGACCGTCATCCTTAAAACCTGAGCATGGCTCCCACTAAAAAAGAGAAAGAGAAATAACCATAATAGATTTTTCATAATACTCTACCTTTCTGTTTTCTTATTATTAATTTCCAAATCCCAATAATTTTAATCTATTTACGAAACAATTTTTTCTTAATATAAATGGACTCGTTGAACGCGTTTAGAAACCTGGCAGGTAATATCATAGGGAATCGTCCCTATCCGTCTGGCCACTTCCGCGATTTTAATATGTTCATTTAATTGCCTGCCATGAAGCACAACTTCATCGCCAATTTTTATATCCGGATTGTTTTTAATATCAACCAGAAAGCGGTCCATACAAACATTGCCAATTACCTTATAGCGTTCCCCCTGTATAAGAACTTCACCTCTATTGGATAAATAGCGGTTATATCCATCGGCATAACCTGCTGCAATTAAAGCTGCTTTCATATTGCTATTAGCGGTATATTTACGGTTATAACTAGCAGATTCTCCTTTGTCAATTTCTCGTATTAAGCTGATTTTAGAAATAAAACGCATAACTTCTTTTAAATTCCATGATAGTTTAAAATCAGGGCCGGGAGGATTGCCGTATAACATAATACCGGGGCGAACCATATCAAAATGACTTTGCGGTATCTGCATCACCGCCGCGGAATTAGCAAAATGAAATATAATTTCAGGGAATTTCTTTTTAATAAGATACTGAATTTTCTGAAATCTTTTTAACTGCAGCATGGTAAAACTTAAATCATCTTCATCAGCGCTTGAAAAGTGTGAATAAATGCCAACTATGTTAAAATATTGTTCATCGAAAATTTTATCGGCATAATCTAAAAAATTCTTATAAGAAAAACCAAAACAATTCATACCTGTATCAATTTTAATATGTACATTAGCTTTTTTATTTAATTTACGACAAAGATTTTTTAACAAAGGGATCTGATAAGGATCGGCTAATGTGATATCGAGATTATATTGTAGGTGTTCTTTAAAATATTCTGATAATTGAGCGCCCAAAACTAAGATGGGAGTCGTGATACCGGCATCTCTTAGTTTTATGCCCTCTTCAGGAAAAGCGACGCCAAAGTAATCTATATTATTATTATTAAGAGTGTGGGAAATTTCCACATCACCATGGCCGTACGCGTTTGCTTTTACAATAGCCATGATTTTTAGTTTAGGATTTATTTTCCTTATTAAATTAACATTATGAATCAAATTGGCATGATTTATTTCAGCAAACGTTGGACCCATTATTCACCAGTTATTCGATTATACTTATTAATAAAGCGAATATACAGTATTACAAAATCATATACAAAGAATTGTAGAAAAGAAAAAAATCTGTTGGTGATTTGTAATTATGGGATTAGGGAGGATTCGTAAAAAGTAAATATTCTTTATGGTTTGTAAATTCATTCGGATTCTATTTTTGCCTCGGGAATACGATTAAGAGTAAACTTTTTAATAATTCTACGGATTATATTAACGATAAAAGGAGAAAATATCATAAATAATAAAATACCAAAAATGACATTATTGCTAATATTAAAAAACGAACCGCTCAAAGCAAGAAAAGTATATCTTGGTATTCTTCCAAGAGTAACGGAAGAGACATATTTACTAACCGGATAACCTGACGCTACACTTAGAATGCGAACCGGATAAAAAGGCAGCGGGGTTAAAGCAAAAACAAATAAAGTTAGATAGGGTGTTTTTCTAAAATATTCTTCAGATTTTTTATAGAACTTTGAGTTTAAAGGGCGTTTAAATAATCTGCTGTTTAGTACGGGTGTTAAAACCATATAATCAAGATAGCAACCTAAAATAGTGGGTAAAATAGCAATAAGAACGGGTAAATAAAATGGATAAATCTTACCTAAATAGATCATTAACGGTTCGTGTGGTATAGCAATAAATGAATTAGACAGCATTACATAGAAGAAAAATATGACGGTTGATTTTATCTGTGGTGAAATTCTTAAAAGTATTATAGCAAATATTATAATTATTGATACAATACTTAGGAAAAATATGTTTTGTTTTTTGCTCAAAAGGCTGCTACATTTTTATAGTTTTAGGCTTATAATAAATTAAATATTTACAGTACCGAAAAATCAAAATTGAATTTGATCTTTTACGCATGACACTTAAAATAGTTCAATAATCGTATTTGTATTTTAAAAGTATTGAAATATATACAAAATCTGTGAAAGATAAAAATTTGATATTACTTAAATTGATTTTAGTAAAAAAAAGTGGTCTGTTTTAGGGATGTGATTTAGGTGTCTTTGTATCAATATCAATAAATTGGTCGAATAGTATTTCATCAATGACCTTATCAATAACCATATGTTTATTATAAAATTTATTTTTTATTCTCAATTCAATTATTTCTTTTTTTGTATTATTTATTTTAGATCCCTTTAGGGTCTTAATATTCTGACTCATAATTTTCAATATTTTCCCTATTTATTCCTTTACCTATATTTTCGGCAAAAAATTAAAAATCTTTAGTTAATAATTAAAATTATTCCGTCAATACAATATGGCCGGTTAAGATTTCTTTAGGGGGAGGGAAAATATAATAATATTACCATCCTGTTGACTGTCATCAAGCCAAATATCGCCATTATGAGCATCAATAGCCATTTTACAAAAGGGAAGAGCTAAACCTCTTCCAATTATAAAACCATGACTTTTTACTTGTTTTTGGTGGAATTTGTTAAAAATGGCATCCTTAAATTTTTTTGGTATTTTATTACCTTTATCCTGAATTTTAAAAATGAGATTATTCTCTGAAATATCAGTACTAATATAAATAGTATCATTGGAGTCAGAATTGTTTAGCGAAAATACTAATAAGTTCTCAATAACACGCTCAACAATTGATGCATCAAAATAAAATGGAACAATTGCAGGAGTTAGCTCTGCATCAATATTCTTGTTTTTAAATTCGGGATTTTCATAAATTCTATTTACAGTTTTCTGGACTAACTCATTGACATTAGCCAGCTCATTATTCAGCTTCATTGAACCATCTTCAATTTTAGATATATCTAATAAATTGGACATCATTTTTAATAAGTTATTAGCGCTTCTGTCTATTCGGTCAATATATTTTTTAATTAATTTTGATTGCTCGCTATCGACTCCCATAGACATCATCTGGAGATTTCCCTGAATAACAAATAAGGGGTTTTTCATATCATGCACGATAAGTCCGGATAGTTCATCTTTAAGTTTGTCAATTTCAATTAAGGTATGGTTTTTCGCTTCTACTTCTCTACGTTTTTTTTGCAATGCGTCATGGTACTTTTTTATTCTTAACAAAGAGCGTACTCTTGTTAGAAGTTCAATTTTTTCATAAGGCTTTGTTAGATAGTCATCCGCACCTAATTCTATACCATGGATTTTGTCTTTTAAGTCTTTGAGTGCGGTTATCATGATAATAGGAATAAACATTGTATTCGGATTTGTTTTTAATTCTTCGCAAACCTGAAATCCGTCAAGTTTTGGCAATAAGATATCTAATAAAATTAGATCAGGATTGATTTCTTTTGTTTTTACGAGAGCTTCCTCGCCATTTATTGCAGTAAATAAATCGTAATTTTCATCTTTTAAATTCAATTTTAGTAATTCAATACTTTCCGGGCTATCCTCTACAATTAAAATCTTTCTTCTTACCGAATCAGGCATTATAGCATCCTTATTATGTTTTTAAACTAGCCGAATAGTTTGTTATAAAGTAATTATTTATATAATAGAAATGAAAAACTTTACAGTTTATTAATTCATTGCTTATTTATCTTAAATAGATTAAAGTAATAATAAATAAACCTATAATAATTATTAATATATAGAGGAATATACTATATAACTTGATAGTAAACAAGAAGATATTAACAGAGGATAATAATAGGGACTAATAAAGTGGGAATTTATTACTTTTTATTATACAGAAACTATTTTCGTTATATCCTTCTTCAATTTCTGTATCGTTTGAGAATGAATTTGGGAAACACGCGATTCCGAAATATTTAGAATTTGGGCAATCTCTTTAAAATTTAATTTTTCATAATAATATAAGGTGATTGCCAGACGTGTTTTTTCAGGTAATTTATTTATGGTACTTAATAACAGAGATTTCATTTCCTGTCTTTCGATTTTATGTTCATTGTTTTCATTGTTGTCATCTTCGATATCATCGTAAAGATTTGCGCCCGGGTTTTCAGCAATAGGACGATCAAGAGAAGTAATATTAAATAAATTTATTTCGCGTTTCCACTTATTTAACTTTTTAATACTGATATCCATACTCTTAGCAATATCTTCATCGGAGTAAATACCAGAATGTTTTTGATCAAATTCGATCATTTTGTTGTTAATGAGTGATTTTTTAGTTCTTAACGAACGTGGAACCCAGTCAACTTTTCTAATTTCATCAATAATAGAACCCTTAATTCTGGGTATCGCATACGTTTCAAATTTAATTCCTATAGAAGAGTCAAACCTGTCTATTGCTTCAGTTAATCCAATTATACCAATTTGAAACAAATCTTCTTGTTGAATGAACGGTGGAAGATTGATTTTCAATCTATTAACAACATATTTTACTAATCCAAGATATTGAGTAATTAATCGTTGACGTATAGCGGTGTTTTTATGGCTACCATAATTCTGCCAGACAATGTTTGATGAAATATTTTGCATAAATAAGACCTTTTTGTTTGTTGACGGTTTTATATGCAGGATTTATGCCAAAATATTTCATTTTAGTTGTAAACCCTAGTTTTATAACAGTATATGGTGTATTGTTATAATTAAATATTTAAAATATTATTTGAATAATGGTGATATTTAAGCAAGTAGTGACCGAAAATTCGACATGTTTAATATTGGTATTATTTCTAAATATGCAAGATAATCCCATTATCAACCTATATAATTATTTAATTTAACCCTGCAAAATCATATAAAGCCTAAAAATATTATACATATTTATATTGGTGTATTATTTATAAAAGTTTCAAATAAAAAAATAAAAATATATCGAAAAATTATTGACATAGATCACTTTTATTGAATAAATTACCGTAAGAAAAATCCTAAATAAAATTCATTGTTTCTTTGAAATTTTTCATTGATTAATTACTATTTATTATCATGTAAATTGTATTTAAAATGTTGATTTTAGAAAGGAGGCCTGAAAAATTAAATATTTAATATAATGCAACTATTTATTGAATAACACATTAATTATGGGGAGGAAAAGTGAGAAGATTACTACTTTTAGGACTTGTATTGTTGCTAAACACGAATTTGGTACACGCCGGCGCTGTAGGTGGTAAAGTTATAACTAGATCTAGTGGTGAACCCCTGGTCGGTGCAAATGTCTATGTTGAAGGTACTACAATTGGTGCTGCGACAGATGAAAATGGTATGTATTTTATTGAAATTGATGATGGTACTTATGTATTAGTTTGTGATTATGTTGGATATGCCCGCCAACAAGTAGAGATTACAATCCAGGCTAATATTCAGTATAATTTTGAAATGACTGAATTTTTATTTGCTAAAACGATTGATGTAATTGCTGATCGCGCGAAAGAAAGAGAAACTCCGGTGGCTTTTTCAAATGTGAAAAAACAAAAAATTGTCAATGAATTAGGTTCGCAGGATATCCCTATGGTTTTAAATACTACCCCAAGTGTATATGCTACAATGCAGGGTGGTGGTGCCGGCGATGCCCGGGTCAATATTCGTGGATTTAATCAAAGAAATATCGCTATTATGATTAATGGTGTACCGGTAAACGATATGGAAAATGGCTGGGTTTATTGGTCTAATTGGGATGGAGTTGGTGATGCAACCGCGTCTATACAGGTGCAGAGAGGATTGAGCGCTGTAAATCTCGCCACGCCTTCAATCGGCGGAACAATGAATATTATTACTGATCCGGCTGCTCAGAAAGCGGGTGTTTATTTTAAACAAGAATTCGGAAGCTCTGCATTCCTCAAATCAACACTTGCGGCAAATAGTGGATTAATTAATGATAAATTTTCTTTTAGCGGTTTATTAGTTAGAAAAGTAGGTGATGGTGTTATTGATAAAACATGGACAGATGCCTGGGCTTATTATTTTGGCGCCAGTTGGAATATTAACGATTCTAACCGTTTAGAGTTTTATGCTATCGGCGCTCCACAACGTCATGGACAAAATTTATATAAACAAAATATGGCCGTATATGATAAAAAATACACTAAAGATAATGACTCTGGACCAGATCAAGATAAATATTTTGAAAAATTTCAGGATAGAGGAATTACATATAACCAGAACTGGGCTCCGGTAAACTCTTCTTATAACGGAAAACAATACTGGAATGGACAGACAAGTTCCCGGTACTCATCAAACTTTTTAAATGAGAGGGAAAATTTTTATCATAAACCTCAGATAAATTTAAACTGGTATTCTCAATTAATGGATAATCTCGGCCTCTATAGTGTGTTTTATCATTCCGGTGGTGTCGGTGGTGGAACCGGAACCTATGGAAGTATTTACAGAAATGATGCTGATGGCATGTTAGGTGATGAGAACTATAAATTTTACTATGGCCCTTCACCCTGGCAATATGATTGGAATGAAACAATTAGGGTCAATCAGGCTCCTGCTGATACATATTATGTTGATAAAAAACCGATTTATAAAGAAAATGGTGAGTCAATAGGTATATTACGGAATAGCCGCAACGATCAAGGTGCTTATGGCGCGATTATAAAAGCTAATTATAAAGCAATGGACGGGTTAAACTTTACACTGGGTCTTGATTGGAGAACAGCTAAGATTGAACACTATAGGGAAGTTCGGGATTTGCTTGGCGGTGAATATTATGTAGATAATTCCTCTGATTTCTGGACAGGAGCACAAAACCAAAGAAAGCTCGGAGATAAAGTCGCCTATAATTTTACCAATGATGTAGATTGGTTGGGATTTTTCGGACAAGGTGAATATACAACTGGTCCATTTTCCATCTATGGTATGTACGGCTTTTCTACGATTAAATATTCCAGTACTAACCATTTTAAAGCTGCTGCAATGAATCCGGATGATACACCA
>JAUVIB010000429.1 GCA_030592985.1 Calditrichaceae bacterium
ACGATAGAATGGCAAAAGAAATACCAAATAGTAAATATGTAAAGTTAAAATCAGTTAATCATTATATTCAATATGCTAGGCCGAATGAAGTAGTAAATAAATTAGACGAATTAAGTAAAAATAATTAGCGGAATAACACTTATAGTACCCTGATTGAAAGGCTGGTAATAATGAGCTACGATGTAATTGTTATAGGCGCCGGATTGGGCGGTTTGACTGCCGGCGCCAAATTATCTAAAGAAGGTAAAAAAGTCTTACTCATTGAGCAACACAGCATTCCCGGCGGATGCGCTACCACTTTCAAACGTAAAGATCTTAAAATCGAAGTTGGCCTTCATATGATCGATGGATTAGACGATAATGATCCAAAATTAAAAATATTTAAGGAATTCGGCGTTTTAGATAATCTGGAGTTTAAGCGCGTTCCTGAATTTTACCGGTTTATTAAACCGGGAGTTAATATGACTATTCCGGATAATTATGAACAAGCTATCGAAGTCCTGACAGAACGTTTCCCGGCAGAAAAAAAAGGTATTCTTAAGTTTTTTAAAGTAATCCTGGCCTTGCGAAAAGAAGTTTTTAAAGTGCCCCGCCAAAAATGGAAAATGTTGTTATCCATGCCTTTATTCCCTTTTTATGCGCCAAATTTAATGATCCATGAGAATACAACAGTGGGCCAGTTTCTGGACGCTTTGTTTGATGATGAGGATCTTAAATTAGCGCTGTTGGCCACCCTTGGTTATTATCATAATGATCCTTACAATATGTCGCTTTTATATTTTTCCATAGCACAGGGGAGCTTCTTCAGCGGCGGAGGCTACTTCATTAAGGGCGGCTCACAAATGCTTTCGGATTACCTGGCCTCAATAATTGAAGATCACGATGGAAAGATCATCTATGGGCATATGGTCAACGAGATAATCATAAAAAATGGAGCTGCAACCGGAGTAAAATACAGTAAAGAATCCGCGAATATTGGCGAACAGCAAAATGCCTATGGGAAATATATAGTTGCCAATGCGGCGCTGCCTAATGTGATGGGAGAGCTTCTTAAAGACACACAGGCAAAAACTAAGCTGTCGAATGCGGTCGGGAATCCTGAAATCGCTCCGTCTATACTTTCAGTCTATCTTGGTTTCAAGAAGCCGCCGAAAGATCTGGGCAACCGCAGCTACTCCACCATATTTTTTAACGGAGGCCTGTTTAATCAGAAAGAATTAGCGGAATATCATCACACAGATTTATCAAAACGAGTGTTCATCTTTGTTGACTACAGCCAGATCGATTCCGGTCTGGCGCCGGAGGGTAAAAGTATTGGAACATTTTCCGCTATTGATTATATATCCGATTGGGATTCTCTTTCAAAAGAACAGTACGAAGAGCGAAAAGAATTAGCGGCACAAACTTTGATTAACAGATTGGATAAGCATATACCTGGTATTAAAAATGAAATAGAGTATTACGAAGTAGGCACGCCAATGACAATTAAACGATACACACTCAATCCCAAAGGCACCGCCTATGGTTACGCCCAAATCCCAAGTCAGACCGGCAGAAAGCGCGTAAAGATTCAATCGCCGATACACAATTTATTTTTTGCTTCAGCATGGGCCGAACCCGGCCATGGATTCACCGGGGCCATTTTAAGCGGATATTGGTGTGCGGAGGATATTCTTCGAAAAGGAAATAGATAAAAATAATATACTTAAATGGAGCGGAGTTCACCGCAATGCAAAAACCTGCAAAATTTGAATATCAATCATTAAGCCAACGATCAGGTAAGATTAGATATTGTGATATCTCCTGGCAAGCCGGCGTCCAATCATTAATTAAATTAAGGAGTAAAATCATGAGAATCTTATTAATTTCAGTGTTTTCCTTGTTATTTTTAGTTTTATCATGCTGTGATAAGAAGGTTAATATCGAAGCGGAAAAAGCGGCAATATTAAAAATATTAGCGGATGACGATCAGGACCTTTTGGATGGAACGCTTAGAGAGTCGGATGGATCATCTATTAATATTATGGAGGGTAATCTTGAAAAATTGACGCATTCTGAAGCGAATAGGAGAAATAAAACTCTATTTGCCAGAGGGAAATTTATTAAGGTAGAAAACCTTGATGGTCCAATTATTAATATCTCTCCAGATGGCAATATGGCCTGGGTGGCGGTTAAAACAAAATTTACAATAGCATATACAGATTCTCTCGGAGCAGATAAGGAATGGGAAGGGATTGAAGCGCGGCTCGAAGTTTATGAGAAAAGAGAAAATTCATGGGATGCTGTTGTTTGCGCGCAAACTCATTAGTTTATGAACTAAATTATAAAGGAATTTATAATGAACGTTTATCAAAAACTCTCCATGTTGATTATAAGAATCATGGCGGTTTTAATTTTAGTGGTTAACGTTTCTTCAATCATAGCCCAAATGAATGGGAAAATGATTTCCGGCGATGGATTAACGGGTCATTACTACCAAAATTATTCAATCGATACTACCGGCAATATTGTTTTTAGTAATTTAACAGAGCCTTTTTCAAGGAGAGATTCGATTATTGATTTTTGGGATGGGGACGGATATTACCGCTTTCAGCCGGTAGCCGGATACGGAGATCATTACAGTGTTCAATGGAAAGGGTATATTTATATTGAAGAAGCCGGTCAATATGGTTTTGGAACAATCTCGGATGATGGCTCACAGATATTTATAGACAGCGTTCTGATCGTTGATAATGCTGAACAGCAATGGTTTGATTGGGAAGATAATATGGGGGAAGGCGATACATCCCGAACGCCATTTCAGCCATTTATTTTAGATTCAGGATTTCATGATATTTCGATCAGGTTTTATGAAGATCGCTATTATGATGGAATCGAGTTATGGTGGCTTAAACCGGGCGCTGATTCATCAGATATCCCTTACTATGGTACAAATTTTGGCGGAATTGCCCCCACTTTAAATCCAAATACGAATTGGGAAATAATTCCAAAAAATGTTTTATATACAAATATCGACACTCTAACCATCATTGAATCATTCGATGGACTAAACGAAATACCCTGCTCCATTCAACTCGTACAGAATTATCCAAATCCATTCAATCCACAAACTACCATCGAATTTTCACTTTTAAAACCTGTTTTTGTGACACTTAAAATATTTAACATTACAGGTGAATTAGTTGGCGCTTTGGTCTCAGAAAATTTTCAGCCCGGGACTTATAAATATCAATGGAATGCCGTCCATTTACCCAATGGCGTATATTTTTACAGATTGAGTACAAACGAACGTCATCTTGTCAAAAAAGCTATATTTATTAAATAGCGTCATATAACCTAAGATTACGGATACTATTTGGGTTCATGCCAAACGGACTAGCGGTTGAAAAATATACGCTTATGATTATG
>JAUVIB010000243.1 GCA_030592985.1 Calditrichaceae bacterium
TGTAAACAACAATTGCATCTTTAGCTAATTTCCCTACTTCAGGATTTGAAGATAATATTTTTCCAAAGGCAGAATAAACCGGAGCGCTCCAGTAAAGAATACATATAAAAAACAATCCCCAGACAACAGACCATCTGGCGTCTCTTGCTCGAGGAACCACATAAAATCTTTGTATAACGTGAGGCAACCCGGCAGTTCCTATCATTAAAGAGAAACATATTGCCAGCCACTGAAAAGCTGTCTGGCCGGTAGCCGGATCCCAGGGCATGGCAAATTCCGGCGAAGGAAGAATGGCAAAATCATGGCCCATCGCGGTGAGCCCTCCTCCCGGTGCAATACCTTTTACAATATCACCAATTATAGAACCGTAACCTACCTGAGGTAACCAGTAGAAATACCCAAACTTATAGGACAGGATAAAAAGTGGAATTACAAAGGATATTATAATTATAACATATTGAATCTGCATATTTTTTGTAACACCCAGCATACCGGAGATAAGCGTATAAGTCAGTACAACAGAGGCGCCAATAATAACAGCCCATGTATAATCAATTCCTAATATCCATTTAAACATTAGTCCGATACCCGCGAACTGCCCAACACAGTAAGAAAAAGAAATAAAGATTGCTAAACCGGCGCCAACACCTCTTAAACCCTGGGAATAATATCTATCCCCAATAAAATCAGCAGCAGTATATTTGCCATAACGTCTTATCTGACCCGCCATTAAAATTAAAAGAAGTACATACCCGCCGGTCCATCCAACAACATAAGATAAACCATGATAACCAACGCCATACATAATGGCTGCCATTCCGAGAAATGAGGCCGCACTCATCCAGTTAGATGCAATCGCCATACCCGCGCCGACAGGAGATATTTTCCTGCCTGCAGCCCAATAATCCTTTGTATCTTTTGCACGATTAAAAACACCGACTAAAATAAATGTAAGCAGCAGTATTATTAGAATTATAGCGGGACCAAGTTTGAATTCACCTTCAAGCTCTGCTGCCGATTGAGCAAAAATATTACTCGAAAATATTAACATAAAAAATATAGTATATACAATTTTAACTAACTTATTCACAATGCCTCCAGATCATAATTAATGATTTTTATGTTTCTTCAACAAATCCAAATTTTATATTCATTTTATCTATTGATACAGCATAGATTAAACATAATACTACAAATAGTATTAGTAAAAATTGTGCTGTGTACCAATAGTGAAAAGGAAATCCAAGAAACTGAAAGTCAGTCAAAAAACTTTGATTGTGAATTAAGTATAGTTTCATAATTTCTGGTAATGCTTTTTTTGATTCAGCACTTAAAGAAGGGTTTTCAACTTTAATTAGAGATGTAGGTAAAAGGTCTTTCATTATTTTATCAAAACCTTCTGATCCTAAACCGATACTTGCAACAGCGCCATTTATAGCTTCATCATTTGGCTCTGTTTGATATACTGATTTTACAGAATCTGCCTGCATGCTATAAACAGCCCAGCTTAGTGATTCTTTTAAGACTGCTTTGTGATTTTCCTTTACTGCAATATTTTTCCCGATAACCATCAATAATGACTTTGCAAATACTTGTTTGGTTTCATTTATTGCAGATGGATCTTCAATAACTTGCGGCCATACGGAATTAAAATCACTTAATGTTTGCTCGGCAGTAGGAGTTGTAATAAATATTAATAAAAAATGAAATCCAAAAACTGCAAGCGCCCAGATTATTGCTAATCTGGAAATTAATTTTTTATTACCTTTAGCGTGCTCTGATAAAGGTTTAAAAAAATTGACTTCATACTGCTCATGATTTGTCATAATTTCCTCTCATTATAATGTGACAAAAATCTGCCTAAATACAATTAACTATTGTGTTATAAATATCTCAGTATCTCAACACAGATTTATCATTGCTGAAATAAAATTTTGTTCTTTTTAGAAAAATAAATAAGCACCAAATAAAAACCTAAGATTAGCTACGGATGTCGTATTATTTACAACACCCTTAATGTCAGGTGTACCGTAATCGGCAATGGTATATTCAATTTCTGCGGCATATCGTATTTTACCAACAGAATACTGAACACGCGGTGAAATACGCATTACACCGGCAATATCACTTCCCCGGGAGTAATATGAACCTACAATATTTTCATCAGCCCCCAGATTTTTGGTGTATCCCCCAAATAATCCAAATTGCAGGGCTTTACCATAACTCAATTCCGCCCAGGCAGACATAACTTTGATATTGGTATACTCTGTTGCAAATCCATCGGCGTCTGATGTGGTATCGGATACCGCATATCCGCCAAGCATTAGTAAATCTGTTCCATTTTCACTATAAACACCTTCAGCTTTTATAGTAAATCCTTTAATTACAACTTTAGCAAACCCCATGGCAGACATACTGCTGATTTTAGTATCTGCTGCATATTTTTCTTCTGAAGAATTAATATCCTGAAGACGTGGTAGCAATGTTTTATAATTAGCTCCGGCGCCGATCACCAGAGATTTTGTCTTATATTTCATATTAATATTCATAATAGGCATACCAGAATTTCTTAGATAGGAAGTTGAATAACCTATTGGCCCGGTACTCATAAAGTCCGTTTGGGTTAAAGCCGCTATACTTGCATAAAAATTATTGATTCCATAGGTATATCTAATTTGTGGATTTCTGGAAAACGGTTGAAATGGAACACCGGTATTAAAAGAGATGGTCCCCGGAAATACTTCCGTCACAAACATGGGATGCCAGTATTGACCGATGAGAAGAGTGGATTTTTCCCAAGCTAATTTTACAAATGCATGACGCAATCTAAAACCGTTTAAATCGATATTGGAGTGCCCGAAAAAGGATCCCTCGATAATTCCTGTTGTTTTTGCGCCGAAGACATCCGGAGCAGTGATGACGCCTGTAAGACGTGTTTGAATTGCCAACATATTGAAACTGGCTACATTATTTATATCATTACCATTTTGATCCGGATTTTCCATAGCCGGATACAATAAAAAATCTCCGTCACGTGCAGTAATAGTTTGCCTGCTATCATGCATGACGTCTGTTTTTACAAATCCATGAAATTTAATTCCAAATGTATTCTTTTCTTCTTCTTTCGATTGAGCAAATAGCGAAACCGAGCCGAGTATAAGAATAATTAAAAACCTTTTCAAAAATAGCACCTCCTATTTTAGTGAATAAATTAATTATTTGCCCTACTATGAAAAATTATTTAATAATATTTTTATCCTACTTATTGTGCAATATCTGCAAATATTTAAAAAAAACGAAAAGATTTACCTACACAAAGATATCCTGATAAAGACTTAAACTACCTATCGAGGATACTTTAATAAATATTTTTCGATTGTTTTTATTGAGCTTACAGATACTATAATAAATCAGCCCTGAGGAATACCCTGTTATTTGAGTGAACTCATTTATAAAAGATTTTTATTAAAAACAGATTACTCATATGTTTTTGAATAATACTCGTTTTAATAATATTTCAATATAGGAATTTTTTAACAAAGATGCACAATTTTTTAACTACTTATATTTAACTTCATTTTCTAATAGATATCTTCTCCATCGATTATATTAAAAGGATCTATGTCGAATAGTGTGGGTACTTAAAATCCAGCCACCCTACTGAGTCGGGTAAACGGATTCCCACCCACCTTAAAAATTGGCGCCGTGCCCGCAAATGTTGGCAGGCGGGGGCAGGCAGATTAAACACGGAAATAAATTAGGTATATGTTAAAAAATTATTATGTAAAATTCTCATTTTAATATTTGGGCGAAAAATATAGTATTGATATCTTTTTCCTTTTTAATCGACTGATGAATCTGCAACATATTGAAAATAAAGCTATTAAAGAACACTTAATAATAGTTCACATCAGAGACGGAGAAACGAAATTAAAAAACATCCGGATTTTTCGTTCAGGATTTGGGCGATAGTTTTAGATAGTAACTTCATTATTTAATTCGTGAAATTCAGTGTTAATCTGCCTGCCCGACTAAGTAGGGTGGCAAAAACGTTTTTAAATATATTTACCCATAGAAAACAACGAAGACCCTATTAAAACATAATGATTCCAAAATATATTGTTACAAAAAACTATTAGAATTGAATCTTGAAAAATTATCATTTTATTCGTAATAATATTTAATTATTTGAATCTAAAAATATATCTTTTAGCAAGTATTGTCTGGGTAGCGCCGCGCATAAACATAAAAAAGGTCAGACTAAACCATAATCCATTATTTCCCCAGATATCGTAAGTTAAATAGTATGAAGGAATATAAATAAGAAGAGTAGCAAACAACATAGCATTTCTCATTGCTTTTGTCGCGGTGGCGCCGATATATATCCCATCCCAGACATAGCAAATCGAATTGATCACCGGAGTATAAATGGTCCATGCAGAAAAATATAGCGCTAATTTAACCATTTCCTGATTAGAAGTATACAGGTTAATCAAGCTCTCTAAAAATACAACATAAACAAGAGTAACAATAATCCCAAAAATCAATCCCCAGACAAAAACAGAATTTACAGCTATTTTCAGTTTCAGATAATCCTTTGCACCTTTATATTTTCCAATCAGGCTCTCTGCCGCAAAAGCAAAACCATCGGCGCCATACGCAAATATGGTCCAAAGCTGCAACAAAATAGTATTAGCTCCGAGAACAGTATCACCGAACTCCGCAGATTTTGCTGTAAAGAAAGAAAATGCAAATATCAAGGCGATTGTACGAATAAAAATATCGAAATTTACACGAAAAAAGTTTTTTATAGCCGATAGATTAATTAATTCAGCAAAATGTATAAAAGTTGAACCGGATGTTTTCATTTTTAAATATAAAATTATGGCTAATCCCAGCCCGAGATACTGTGCCAAAACGGTACCAAGCGCTACACCATCTGCATTCATTCCGAAGTATTTTACAAATAATACATTAAAAATAATATTAACAATATTCAAAAATACCAAAATATATAATGGATAACGAGCGTTTTGCATTCCGAGAAACCAGCCCTGAAAAGCATAAAGAGAGAGAACAGCAGGCGCTGCGTATATACGAATATGAAAATACGTTTTGGCATATTTTTCAACATCATCACTGGCATTTATCAACATAAAGCTTATTCTGGAAATCAGACTCTGAACCAAAATTATTATTATACCGATTATTATGGCAGTAAGTAAAGCCCTGTAAAGAACCGACAAAATTTCTTTATTATCCTTTTTACCATAAGCCTGTGCAACTAATCCGGTCGTTCCCATTCTTAAAAAACCGAAACTCCAATAGATAAAATTGAATATGATTCCGCCAACAGCTACCGCTCCGATAAAATATGGCTCTGAAAGATGTCCCATTAAAATTGCATCCACAGAACTAAGGAGTGGTATTGATAGGTTACTAATTATATTGGGAATGGCTAAACGTAAAATCTCTTTTTGCAAAATGTAACCAAATTAAATTTAACGAATCAAAGTCAGGAAAGATTATGAGAAAAAATTTAAAACAATTATAGTAATCTTGCAAATAAGCTATTTGAGAA
>JAUVIB010000069.1 GCA_030592985.1 Calditrichaceae bacterium
TGATAGTAGTTGTGTTTTAAAGTTTGATTTGACATTGGGTAATTTCTCCTTAAATTATTTATTCTAAAAGATTGGAATAAATACAAAAAGCTATTAAATAAATTATCGGCTGATTTTTAATTCTCTTCAAATAAAATGCTTATGATAACGCCGTTTAACTATATTGGTAAACAATTTAACTAAACAGATAAAATTTTTTGTGGTAAATGTCACATGGTATTAAAAAATTAGGATTTTTTTATATTGTATAATGACAATAATATAATGAAATTTTTACTAAAATACAATATTTACATTTACTTACATCAATTCTTCAAACAATTCATTTGGTTTTGTAATCGGTGGACTACATGTAAAATCATGACATAGATAGATTGTAATATTATTATTTATCATTTTTTTCAAGGAATCCACATGAGGATTTATCCTTTCTTTTTCTTTTTCGTTTATAAGTTTCACGATTTTTCCCGGTATAAAATTTTTAAATATAACATCAAAATAGGTTGTTAAATCCTGACCACTCTTATAAACAATCACTATTTCCGGCATTCCATTACGATAACTATGCAAAGCCCTAAGGAAATTACCATATCCATAAGGATTTGTATTCATATCTTCCGCAAACTGCTTATAAATTAACTCAACCCGTGCCATATACCTTCCATCTTCGAACAAAGCAGACAAACGCTGCAAATTCATCAACATGATTCCCGTTGCCGATGGGATAGATTGATCTCCTCCTGCTTTTAATCGTTTAATAAGTGGTGTTTGTTTTTTTGAAGTATAATAAAAATCTCCTTTTTCAATGTCACTAAACCCGTCAAGTGCATCATTCGTCAATTTAACCGCAGATTCTATAAAACTTTTATCAAAAAGCGCTTCATAGCTATCCAGATAAGCCTGAATGAGATAGGCATAATCATCTATAAAAGCAGTGTATTTCGATTCACCGGCTTTATAAGTATGATACAATTTACCTTCTTTTTGAAGCTGTTTTTGAATAAACTGAATATTGTTCAATATTACTTTTTTATATTCTACTTTTCTTGTTATTTGAAAAGCCTTTGCAAAAGCAGAAAGCATTAATGCATTCCAGGAGGTAATAATTTTATCGTCTAACGCCGGCTTAACACGTTTTTCCCGTTCAATAAATAATTTTACCTTACTTTTCCCGAGAATATCATAAACCTGCTTTTCACTAATATTATATTTTTTTGCTAATACAGCCTTTTTTTCAACAATATGCAAAATATTTTTACCTTCATAATTTCCGCTATAGGTTATATCATAAAATTCACAAAAAATAGCCGCTTCTTTTTTAGTAAGAATCTTTTCAACTTCCCGGCGATCCCAAACATAGTATTTACCTTCACCACCATCGCTGTCTGCATCCAGGCTGCTGTAAAAGCCCCCTTCAGGTGACAGCAGCTCTCTTTTAACAAATCTTAAAATACTTTCGGCAATATCCAGGTAATTAGCATTTTTAGTTAAAGTGTAAGCGTCCAAATACAGAGACGCCAACTGGGCATTATCATAAAGCATTTTTTCAAAATGAGGTACCAGCCATTTTTCATCAGTAGAATAGCGCGCAAATCCCCCGCCAACCTGATCATAAATACCACCTTCAGACATATTTTTTAATGTATACTCTACCATTTCAAGAAATTCATCATTTCCGCTATCTTTGTACATTAATAAAAACAGATAGAGAGCCTGAGTGGCGGGAAATTTTGGAGCATGTCCGATACCCCCATATTCCGGTTCAAAGTAGGAAGAGAGTTTTTCTATAGCTATAATAAAGTCTTTTTTGGTGGGAATTATATTATTTTCAACCACTTTTACTTCTTTATCGAATGCATCATGAATTAATGTTAAATTATGGTGTAATTTTTCTTTGTCATTTTCATAAAAATCTGATGCAAACTTTAAAATTTTCTTCAATCCTGGTTTACCATAGCGATCTTCCGCAGGGAAATAAGTACCACCGAAAAAGGGTTCCTGATCCGGTGTTAATAAAACTGTCATCGGCCAGCCTCCGGATCCGCTAAACATCTGTACAAATTTCATATAAAGTTGATCAACATCAGGCCGCTCTTCCCGGTCGACTTTAATATTAATAAAATGTTCATTCATAAAAGCAGCAATCTCTACATTTTCAAAAGACTCTTTTTCCATGACATGACACCAATGGCAGGCAGCATATCCAATACTTAAAAATATGGGCTTATCCTCTTCTCTCGCTTTGGTTAAAGCTTCCTCTCCCCAGGGATACCAGTTTACCGGATTATGGGCATGCTGAATTAAATAGGGACTTGTCTCATTGATTAAATGATTCGTATAGTTATACTGCACTGTATCCGCCTTTTCTTCTTTTGTCTTAATATCACAATTTAATAAGGCAAAGGGTAAAAATAAAATTACTACGTATCTATATAACATGATTTTCCCAAGTTGGTTTTTATTTAATACGTATTTACAAGTTAAATAATTCCATTTTATCATGAAAGATTTTGATTAATATCAATTGGAATTGTAGATTATTATATTCTACAAAAAAATGATCTTCTTTTAAGGATAGAATTTCCAATGGCTGATTTATTTATTCTTTTTTTATTACTTTTACTCGTTCCATATCTTCTCATTCTTGGCTATTTAAGTCGCGGATTTAATCACTTAAAAGAATATCATATAGCCGACAAACAACCAAAAATATCGATTATCGTTTGCGCTCACAATGAAGAGAAGAATATTCCCCATTGTTTAGATTGTTTATTAGCACAAAACTACCCCCAAAAAAAGCTTGAATTCTTAATCGTTGACGACCGTTCATCGGATGATACAGCCAAGCTTATCATAAAATTCAGCCAAGAAGACAAACGTATCAAATTAATTAGAATAAACGATATTATTGAAGGATTTGCTCCCAAGAAACGGGCAATCGATACAGCTATAAAACAGGCTACTGGGGAAATCATCCTATTAACCGACGCTGACGGCCGTCCTTCGGAAACATGGATAAGTGAAATGATACTTCACTTTTCAAATAATACGGATATGGTTATAGGCTATGCACCCTATAACATCGAACCGGAATACTCTATTCCTAAAAAACTGTTAGCGCTTGAATATTTATCTCATGCTGCCGTGGCATCCGCATCAACCGGTATCGGAATTCCATTGACTTGCGTTGGAACTAATATGGGTTATAGAAAAAAGTTGTATGAGGATGTTGATGGATTCGGCGATTATAAACATATCCTCTCCGGTGATGATGATCTTTTTTTAACACGTGTCCGCGAATTTAACCGCTATTCAATTTGTTATATAACTTCCGCTGACGCCCAGGTAAAGAATGACCCGCCGCAAACAACTGAAAAATTTATCCAGCAAAGGATGCGCTATGCCAGCAAAGGGCTGATGTACCCTAAAAATGTTTCTATTGGGCTGGTTCTTTATTATATATTTAATTTATTGATTTTAAGCGGTTTTTTTCTGGGGATTTTGTCAGATAAAATTTTCAGCTATACACTAGCCTCTTTTATTGCAAAAGGAATAGCAGATTTTCTATTTATGAAAAAGGCGGCAAATACTCTGCACGAATTACGTAGTATGGATGTTCTTCTAATTGGTGAAATTCTTCATATTCCGTATGTGGTTATTTTCGGTATTCTCGGCCAACTTAAACGATTTAACTGGGGTGGAAGAAAATCTTAAACGGTATTATGATAGAAATTAACGCCATAACATTACTTCTATTTATTTTTAGTGTAATCTATCTTTTCAGCGCAGCCTATCTCATCAGTCGACATCATCCGAACCCTCGTATCAACAGGAAACCAATAAAAATAGCTGTCCTTATTGCCGTCCGCAATGAAGAAAACCATTTAGGCGACTGTTTAAAATCATTGGAAAATCAGCAATACGAAAAAGACCTCTATGATGTAATTATTCTTGATGATGAATCACAGGATACTTCTCCATCTATTGCCAAAGAGTTTTGCGAAAGAAATTCAAATTTCCATTTTAAAAACATCAAAAAGCAAAGAAACAACTTAAGCGGAAAGATGAACGTATTGGCGCAAGGTCTTTCGGAACTGGAATGTGATCTTGTATTAATCACGGATGCGGATTGCATTGCTCCTGCAAGCTGGATTAATACAATAACTTCCTATTTTGATAATAAAACAGGGTTGGTAGGTGCCTTGACATCACTTTCCCCGCCAAATGGAATCATTCCCTCATACAAAAATAAATTTTTTCAAAAAATTCAAACGCTGGACTGGTTTTTTCTGCAATCTGTGGCCAGATATAGCAGCAATGCCGGAAAGCCGGTGACCGTCCTTGGCAATAACTTCGCTTTCAGTTTAAAAGCTTATCGGGAAGTAGGAGGATTTGAGACGATAGGTTTTTCCATTACAGAAGACTATGCTTTATTAAAAGCAATAGAAAAAACCGGCCACTGGGAAATTAAACATATCAATGATGCCGGGGCAATAATTTTCAGTTATCCTTTGAATACGTTAAGAGAGTTCTTTCAACAGCGTATGCGATGGATAAAAGGAGGAAAATCAGCACGTCCCTGGGGTTATTTTTTAATGACAACATCATTCATAACCCATACATTAATTCTACTCTCGCTGATTTCCGGCCAATTTAATATCTTCAATTTAGTATCAATTCTTATGGTTTTTTTAATCGATTATCAAACCATTAAGAATGATATAAAAAAATCAAAACTAAATAGTTTAAAACCGTATTTTATACTTTTTGAACTATTTTATATCCTCTATACAATTTTCTTTTCTGTTTATTATTTATTTCCCATTAAGATAAACTGGAAAGGACGAGACCTTTAAGATGATTTTCCGATAATTTGTTGAAGGCGAAATAAGATTTGCAGTAATTCATATCCTGAAACATGATTATCGGGATAAAAATGGCTTTCATTTTGACACAGCATAATTCCCCGCTTAACAACTCTGCTGATTGGCTGATAGACAGGTGACAAGGCAGGTATATCCACGATTGTGCAGTTATTTTCCTTTGGTATTTTTTCATATATGCTAATTTTTTTCAGAAAGGTATTTATAATTAAGGCAATTTCTGCGCGTTTCATTTTATGCTCAGATCTGAATAGACCATCAGGATACGGAATGACAATCCTATATTTTACAGCTTGCATTATTTGCGGATAATACAATGAATCTGCCTGCAGATCCTCTGCCTTTATAGATGTCTCGATAGGCATTCCCACCATTTTTACAGAAAATACGTCCATTAATGACGCTGTAAATTCAGCTCGCGAGACTTCTTTCTTCTCTTTT
Source organism: Calditrichaceae bacterium (assembly GCA_030592985.1). Taxonomy (GTDB): domain Bacteria; phylum Calditrichota; class Calditrichia; order Calditrichales; family Calditrichaceae; genus JAUVIB01. The sequence goes on from JAUVIB010000069.1 coordinate 5,325, forward strand.
AGCGATTTAAGACACTCCCAATTCCCCAATTTATAAATTAGAGACGATTTTGCTCCTTTTATGGCCATGTTTTTCCAATGCTTTGTCTCACGAATGAGCTGATCGCGAATTCTGGGATTATAACCACTATTTAGTCTCATGATTATTTTTTCGCTATCATCAATAACCTGACTAAATTTTCCTTTTTTGATATTAAGCTGCAACATATCAATTTCAGCCGGAATCCAGTTAACATCAATAGCGAGCGCTTTTTGTAGAAGTAATTCAGCCTTCTTATAATCACCTTTTTTAATAGCAACCAATCCCAGCCCCTCATATGCAGGAGCAAAAAACGGATTGATATTTAAGGCCTTCTGAAAATGATTTTCCGCTACATCCAAAGAATCCGCATTGAAGCACGATTTTCCTTGTAAATAACAACTTCTCGTCTCAAATTTTATACTGTCTTCATTCTTTTCTATTGTTGACTTACAAGATATAAAAAAACACGGTAATAAATAAAAAATGAAACCTATTAAGTGTTTCCTGTTCATATAGTTTGAAATCTCCATAGTATTAACCATAAACTTAACCAAACCTTAATCGACAAACTTAAACAGATAGAAGTATTATTATAAGTTCTGAGACTGCTATAATAGTTATAGCATAAATAATAAAGGTCGGTTCTGGTTAAAAAGTAGGTTTGCCTACGATTTTATTGAGCGGGAGACGGGAGTCGAACCCGCGACGTCCAGCTTGGGAAGCTGACATTCTACCACTGAATTACTCCCGCTAATACTCCTAATTTAGAAGATATGATTTTTAATGTCAAGAGGATTTACCAAATTCGAATAATGAATTTTAAAATTAACACGATAAAAAATTACACTATTACATAAAATATTTTTTGCCCTTTTCATAAAAATATGTATAATTGTCTAATGTATTAAATGACACTATAACAAAAGGAGTAATGATTTGAGATTTTATAAAATATTTTTGCTTGCTTCCGCTATCTTTTTCTTGAATTCATGTTCACAAAAGGAAGATACGGTGATTATGGAGACAAATTATGGACTCATTAAAATAAAAGTAGATTATGAGAATGCGCCAAAACATGCGGAGAACTTTATTAAATTAGTAAAAAGTGATTTTTATAATAAACTTCAATTCCATAGAATTATCCCGGGCTTTATGATTCAGGGAGGCGACCCGTTAAGTAAAGATGATAACCCAAACAATGATGGAACCGGCGGTCCCGGATATATGATTCCTGCAGAAATAAAACTTAAGCACTCTCGCGGCAACCTGGCAGCGGCCCGCATGGGAGATCGTGTTAATCCGGAGAAAAAATCGAATGGAAGTCAGTTTTATATTTGTCTGCAAGATTTGCCACAATTGGATAACAATTATACTGTTTTTGGAAAAGTAGTCGATGGGATGGATGTAGTCGATAAAATCGCAAAAGTTAAAACAAACCAAAGAGACCATCCAAATACTCCTGTTATAATTGAACGTGCTTATGTGAAATAACCCGGCAGATGGAAAAATTAAAAATTGCATTGCTTCTCGGGGGAGGGGGTGCCAGAGGCTTAGCTCATATCGGCGTAATAAAAGCGCTCGAAAAGAATAATATTCCGATAGACATTATAGTTGGAACCAGTATGGGCGCCCTGGTAGGAGCTGTATACGCACAGCACCCCAACGCAAAAAATCTTGAAGGGCGATTCACATCTTTCTTAAACGGCGACCTATTTCAATCCATAGGGATAAGTCGTTTTGACAAGGAACAATCGGAGCCCGACAACCTTCTTGGACAATTAACCAGAGAATTAAAAAGAAGAGTTGTTATAAATATTGCAGCGAACCGAAAAAGTCTTTTTAAAAACCATAGGCTAAAGATCGCTATTAACAACCTCGTAGATGACGGATTAATTGAAGATACAAAATTACCATTTATCTGTTCCGCTTTGGATTTAACCAAAATGGAAGAAGTCATTTTTGATCAGGGGAGTATCCAAACTGCCGTTTCTGCCAGTTCATCGATTCCGGGATTTTTACCCCCGGTTGAAATAAATGGATCTCAATATGTTGATGGATCTATTTGCACAAATTTCCCATGGGAATATGCAAAAAAGATTGGTGCAGACATTTTAATTGCTGTTGACGTGACCTTTAAGAACGTCCAGGCGATAAAACCAGACAATGTCATTGATATCGTAATGAGAACCAATATTTCTGCAAATCATAAAATAAACCGTCTTGCTCTGGAAAATGTCGATTATATTATTCGTCCCCCGTTGGGTGAAATTTATTGGAACGAATTTAACTTATTCAAATCAGTGATAGAATCCGGATATTATGAAACAAAAAAAGTCATAAACGATATAAAAGAAATTATCCGGTATAATGAAAAATTATCAACCAGAATTAAAAAAAGAATTTTAAACAAAATTTCCGTTTAATTAATAGAATTTATTTCTCATAAATTATGAATCTTTTTTAACATCTCTGCATCTAAGCAGAGAATTTAATAATTATCGATTATTTTTTTATTTTATTTTGGTTACAATTTAATATAAATCTACTTTTATTAGACATTCTCATTTATATCTTATTCACAAGGATTTACATTTTATATTTACCCTTAAATAAAGATTGTTAGAAGAATGATGTTATGGGATAAACTAAAAAACAAAATTACAGAATGGTTTCAGCTTGCGGGTAATAAAACAGTTGAAATTACCAAAGTTGGCCGGGTTAAAATTGATATTCTGGCTCTAAAAAAGGAACTGGAAGAAAAATTAGTTGAACTTGGAGGCCGTGTTTATCATTCAACGATAAACAGTAACACTATTGATTTAAATTCAGATAAAAAAATAAAACAATTAATTGAACAAATAAAAGAACTTGAAGTTGAATTAAATAATTATGAAATTTCCCTTAGAGAGATAAAAAATAAAAAACATAATTAATGAAATATTTGTTTCTTGTATTTTGTTTATTATAATCAACAGACAAATTAACAAAAATGAGGTATGTAAGTGAGTGATTTTTTCATAAGCAAGAATCAGTCCTTAGAAAATTATTTAAGAGAAATTGGAGAAGTCCAGTTATTAACTCCTGAAGAAGAGATTGATCTTGCGCAAAGAATTAAACAAAACGATCAAATAGCTTTAAAAAGACTTGTGAGTGCAAATTTACGCTTTGTTGTAAGTGTTGCCAAGTCTTATCAAAATTATGGCTTATCGTTGGAAGATTTGATAAATGAAGGAAACTTGGGATTAATGAAAGCCGCCTATCGTTTCGATGAAACACGTGGATTTAAATTTATCTCTTATGCTGTATGGTGGATTAAACAATCTATATTACAGGCTATTGCTGAGCAATCGCGCCTTGTCAGACTGCCTTTAAATAGAGTTGGGACTTTAACTAAAATCGGTAAAGTTTACTCGATGCTTGAACAAGTATATGAACGTGAACCGACTCCGGATGAAATTGCTACTGTACTTGAAGTGGATAGTGGTGATATTACAGACACTATCAAAATGGCAACCCGTTCTGTTTCCATGGATTCTCCTTTGCAAAAAAATAGTGATAGCCGGTTGATTGATATTATTCAAAACCAGCAAGACCCGGAACCTGATTCAGAGGTTATGGGAGAATCTCTGAAAGAGGAAGTAAATCATATTCTTTCAACACTTACAGCTCGAGAAGCCAAAATATTAAAATTATATTTCGGGTTGGATGGAGAAAAACCACACACACTTGAAGAAATCGGTGTTAAGTTTAAATTAACACGAGAACGTGTGCGACAAATTAAAGAGAAAGCTTTAAGAAGATTACGACATAGCTCGAGAAGTAAAGTTTTAAGATATTATTTGGGCTAAGTTGTTGAAAAAAATACACTTTAAAAAAAACTCCACTTGCAATTGGAGTTTTTTTTTGTTAATTTCGTGTAATGAATCACGTGTAGTATTAAAATATCTATATACAGTTACACGAATTTGGGGAACAAATGAAAGAAAAAACAAGATTTATTGTTATTTCTGGCGATCAAAAAAAATATAAAGAATTTAAATTTTCACGTATACAATTAGTTACATACACGCTCATAACCTTAGCAACTGTTTTAATCATAGCAAATTATGGTACGGACCTTCTTTTAGAGTTTAACCAAAATTCTAAAATTAGTAAACTCCGGAGGACCAATAGTGTACTCCAGAACAGACTTGCAGAGATGGATACCAGAGTAACTAATTTAACCAATAATATGCAACACATTGCCAAAAAGGATGATGAGTTGCGAATGATCATGGGCATTGAAAAACTAAATTCTGACATTAGAAATGTAGGTATCGGTGGCGCCCGTTATGATTATGATTTAATCGATGATGTTTCAGGATTTGATGAAAATGTCAGTTTGAGCAAACAATTAACCGAAATAGCCAAACTGGAAAGAGAAGTAACATTAGAAAAGAAAAGCTATCATTCTCTTTTACTAACATTTGAGAAGAAACAAGATTCCATTGCCTATTTACCTTCAATCCGTCCTATATTGAGAGGTAATATAGCCAGCGGGTTTGGAATGCGTCGGCATCCACTGTATCATATAATGCGTTTCCATGAAGGATTAGATATTTCAGCGCCAATAGGTACGCCTATTTACGCTACTGCAAATGGTGTGATTAACTTTGCAGGTGGAATGGCTGGTTATGGAAAGATGGTTAAAATAAATCATAAATATGGCTATGGCACGCGGTATGGACACATGTCTAAAATATTAGTACGGAAAGGTCAATCCGTTAAAAAAGGTGAAAAAATCGGCGAAGTAGGCAATACCGGACTTTCCACTGCCCCTCATGTTCATTACGAAGTACGTTATCACGGACAACCACAAAATCCAAAATACTATTATTTTGACGACATAATATTAAATGAGCAAATCGTAGCTAGAGCTAACTAATTTAAAACCGCTTAAAAGCGGTTTTTTTATTTATCTTTTATATATCCCCATCTATTCTATCCCTATAAGCCTGATAAAAATATTTCTTCATTTATTTATAACACATTTATACCAAGAATTCGTCTTTGTGGAAATTTCTTTCTAATAGTTTTATTAGCTCTAATGGATTTTTGTGAGAAAAAATAAGCCCGGCAACCAGCATATTCTATAACCGAAAGACGTTTAATAACATCGAAGTTTGTCTCATTTGTCTCTATAACCTACTCGTAAAGCGCTGACTTTAATAATGCTGATAAAAAGTAGTAATACACCAATCCATTGAATATTACTCATAAAATGTCCATGAAGGAAATATTCTAAAATAATCGCGGTTAAAGGGAATGCCAATTCACATATTGTAGAAACAGAAGCTGTTACAATTTTCAATCCGTAATAATATAAAAAGCTGGCTGCACCACCGGTACTTAAAGCAATCACCAATAAAACCATCCACTGCTCCGCTTTAATATCAGCCAAAAATTGAAATTGATTAAGACCGGCAACGATCAAAAACATCAA
>JAUVIB010000096.1 GCA_030592985.1 Calditrichaceae bacterium
TCCGGGAACCTACTACCAGGGTGGCTTAAAATCGATTTTATCTGCTGAGAATACAAATCTAAAAGGTGCACATTATGGTGTTCCTATGGATATGGCATGGGATTCATGGAACATAACCGCATACACCTCATTTAGATTATCATGGAATCCAAATGAAAATTTAAAAAATATCGCCAGAGATTATGCAGCCATATATTTTGGCCGGGCAGCTGCAGATGATGTTGCAGATCTGTTTTTACTTTCTCCCAATGCTTATAAGTATGGAATTTACATTGAACCTGTCGCCCATGGCGATTTTAGTTCCCTGCCGCATTTACGATTGACCACATTTCCGGCCAAAGGTTTACCGCGATTAGATAATGGTAAAAAACATATCAATTTTTTATATGATATCTATCTACGTTGTAATCCATGGAAAACGGAAACACTTCTTTATCTCGATCACGGCTTAGACATTGCCGGACAGATGAAGGTAAAAGCAGAGGCAGCAAAGAAAAATATTCCGGAAGATGAATTAGCAACGCGTTTACTCAATTCCGTTGAACTTACAGGATGGCTTATTAAAACAAATAATCTCTATATAAAAACATTTTTTAATTATTTTGATTATCGCGATAATCCTACAGATGAAAACAAAAAACAGCTCGAAAAGAGGTCTGTCGAATTGCAGCAGGCCATGCAAAGTTTTTTAAATACACCCAATTGTGTTTACAGACTGGATGGTATGGAGCAGCTTTTACGTAGTGTAGGACAAGCGCTGAAAGACCTGCCCCATGCAGAGGAAATGTTGGCCAATGCACCAAATGATGACGGAATAAGAGCGCTCATTAGCGAACAGCAGGCCAAATCCGGGGATATACTAAAAGCCAATGCAGACAAATTAGTGAAAATTGTTCATTGGCAGGGAAGAGTAGATGGACGAGATTTAATGAAAATTCACGCTGATAAGCTGGAAATTGAACATTTGCGCTTTGATAACATTATCGAGAAGAGTTATGAATTTTCTAATCCACTTCCGGCAAAAGAATATACAGTGATTATTAAGGATATTCGATCACGTTCATTTCATCCTTTTGTATTGGAACAACCGTCTGCGGAAAATGATTATACAGTAACCATCTATTTATCTGATTTCCCTGAACACGGCTATAGCTGGTGGGAGTTCGAGCTATATTATCTAAAAAACAGTCCTGCAAAGCTGGGATTGACTCCACCTTGGAAATGAGCAAAATGAATCGATTAGTGTTATCTTCAAGAGAAGGAAATAAGATGTATTTAATCGAATAACCTCAATGAATACGGTGTTCGATATTCAGAAAAGATAAATAGTGTCCGAACGAAAAGTAAGGAAATTGTCATTTCGAGCGAAGCCGCCTGCCCGCCAATATTTTAAGGCGTGGAGAAATCTATAAATTATTGTAAATATTAAATTTAAAGATTTCTCCCTATGGTCAAAAAGACGAAAAAAGAGACTTTTCGTTCAGGCACTAAATAAGATAAACCGGAAAATAACCGGGGTGAGATTAAATTAATGTGTGTCCAAATAATATCTATGTGAGTGAAATTAGTAAACAAAACTTTAAGATTTCGATACTATTAAATAACAAAAAGGAGCCTTAATATGAAAAAGTATTCATTGACTCGGCGTTCATTTATTAGCAAGACATCGTTGGGTATTGCAGGAACAGCTATTGCAAGCAACTTTAGTTTTGCCTCTCCTGCGAACAGTTTAAAAAGTAGTAAAGAACCTGCTATTTTAGGCGGTTCGGCTATTCGCGAAAACGATTGGCCGAAGTGGCCCATATGGAACCCGGAAACTGATGAGAAACAGTTAATTAATACAATACGAAAGGGGATTTGGTCACGTAATAGTATCGTTACTGAGTTTGAGAACAAGTGGGCTAAAGCTCTTGGTGCAAAACGGTCTCTTTTAACTACGAATGGAACCCATGCGCTTATTACGACATTAAAAATGCTGGATATCGGACCCGGAGATGAAGTGCTTACAACACCCTATACCTTTATTGCAACCATTGACGCTATTCTGTTATGCAATGCAATGCCCGTTTTTGTCGATGTTGATCCGCAGACTTTTCAGATAGACCCGGCAAAAATGGAGGAAAAAATTACATCAAAGACCCGTGCCATATTACCTGTTCATATTCTTGGTTTACCCGCAGATATGGGGCAAATTATGGATATTGCCCAAAAACACAATTTGATCGTTGTAGAGGATGCCTGCCAGGCACATTTCGCAGAAATTAAAGGTAAAAAAGTCGGGACAATTGGTCATGCCGGATGTTTTAGTTTTCAAAATTCAAAAAATTTGTCCATTGGCGAAGGTGGAGCAATTGTCAGCGATGATGATAATTTTATGGATCGGGCCTATTCGTTTCATAATTTTGGCCGGCCTTACGGAAGCGTGGTTGGTGATGTGGCAGGACATTATGTCATGGTTGGAACAAAATGCCGTTCTACAGAATATCAGGCAGCCATTGGAATTGCTCAATTAGCGCGCCTGGAAGAACAGACCGAAAAACGAAATAAGAATGCTGCGTATTTAAAATCACAAATAAAAGATATACCCGGTATTCTTCCGTATCGTTTGTATAAAGATGTCACAAGGGCAACATTTCATCTTTTCCCATTCTTGTATAAAAAAGAACAATTTCAGAATCTTTCCCGGGATAAATTTCTAAAGGCCCTTAAAGCTGAAGGGATCCCATGTACCAGTGGATACACACCATTAAATGACATGCCATATTTAGAGGACGCTCTTTCTTCCAGAGTTTTTCAGGCAATCTACCCAAAGGAAAAATTAGATTTCAACCAATATGTTGAAGATAATAAATGCCCTGCGAACGATCAGCTTTGTAAAGAAGCGGTCTGGCTTCCGCAGAGTGTATTGTTAGGTACAAAAAGGGATATGGATGACATTGCTGAAGCGGTTGCTAAAGTTCAAAAATATGCGGGAGAAATAAAACGTAAATCTTAAGGATATATTCTTGAATTAAGAAAAATAATGCAAAAATATTTTGGCGCTATCTGCAAAAAAATGGAGATAAATTTATGAAGAAAGTTGTCATCGCATCGCTTTTTATTGCTATTCTAAGCATGGCGCTGTCTATATTTGTATTACTACAAATTCAAAATTCTGCTGATAAAACGGTTAAGGTTGCCGGAGTAATCAGATGCATTGATGAAAAAGGATGGTTTGTAATAAATGACGGGGGGCATACACCTGTCAATATAAACAGAATAGAAGTAAAGAACGGATTAATTTTAGTATACTATACTTTTAGCGCTTCAACCATTCATAGTTTTATTGTGTCTCCTGATGAGACATTCGCCGGCGCCGGATATTTTGTCGGCGCATCTGTTAATCGAGACCGGGCATCAATTGCAGTTTCGCGAATAATTAACGGTAAGGTTGTGCCGGTTGATGCGTCTACAATTAGAAGTAAACTGGGAAATTTCTGGATTTATGGATTATTTAGCATTGACGAATCTGACAGCTGATGCCCTATTGTAATCTTGTAGGTATGAGATAAAGAGTAAAAAATAGATAATTCTATTCGGAAATCAGTAAGTGTATTATTATAATTAGGAATAATTAATATGAATCAAAATGTAAACAAAAATAGCTTTCTACATTCGATCGTTTTCTTTTCATTATTGGCATTTATCAGCCTTCAAAAACCTTGTCTCGCTCAAAATAATTTATGGCAGGTGGGTGTGGCACGCGTTGATATTACTCCAACTGATACGCTTTGGATGGCCGGATATGCTTCCCGGAACCATGCGGCCGAAGGGACATTGCATAAACTTTGGGCAAAAGCCTTTGCGGTAAAAGATCAAAATGGTAACCGCGGTGTGTTGGTAACTACCGATCTGCTCGGATTTCCGAAGAACATTTCTGATAGTATTAGGGAACGATGCAAAGAGATATATCAATTGACAAAGGCACAAATCATCCTCAGCAGTTCGCATACGCATACGGGCCCGGTTTTACGAGAGAGCCTTTATAATATTTACCCTCTAAAAGACAAACACATTAAGAAAATAGAGAGCTATTCCAATCACTTGGAAAATATCATTGTAGCCTTAGTCGGACAAGCATTTGAGAATATGGTTCCCGCTCAATTATTTTCTTCAAACGGCGTAGTCCGTTTTCAAATTAACCGCCGAAATAATAATTCCGGCACATTGCCTATGCAGACAGACTTAAATGGGCCGAATGACTATGCTGTACCCGTACTGCAGGCACGACAAAAGAACGGGAAATTACTTGCGGCAGTTTTTGGTTATGCCTGTCATCCAACGGTGTTAAGTTCCTATCAATGGTCGGGAGATTATCCCGGTTTTGCCCAGTTAGCTTTGGAAGAAAAGTTCCCGGGTACAACCGCTCTTTTCTTCCAGGGTTGCGGCGCCGACCAAAACCCGCTGCCACGTCGCTCTGTATCACTTGCCCGGCAATATGGTCAGGAACTGGCTGCTGCAGCTGAGCGGATAATTAGCGATAAATCAGAAGAACCTATCCCTTCTGATTTAAGGACCGGCTATGCTGAAGTCGAACTATTTTTCTCTTCACCTCCAACCGTTGAAACCCTGAAAAAAATTGCATTTGATACTACCTTAGGCTACCAACGAAAATGGGCGAAGCAAATGCTTGGCAATCTTAAAAATGGAGAACCATTGCCAACGTCCTATCCCTATCCGATTCAAATATGGAAACTTGGTAACCAGCCGATTTTTGCTTTAGGGGGAGAGGTCGTTATTGATTACGCGATTCACCTAAAACGAATTTTCGGACAAGATATATTTGTTATGAGTTATAGTAATGATGTTATGGGTTATATTCCATCAGTTCGGGTTCTGCGTGAAGGAGGCTATGAAGGCGCTACATCGCAGATTGTTTACGAACTGCCGGGCACATGGCAAGCAGATACCGAAACACGAATTATTCATGAAATAATTCAATTGGCCGGAAAGACAGGAATCAAAATGCCTGAGACAAAGATATTCCCAAAATGATTGAGGGGAAATTGATTAGTTGTATATCATGGCCGTGCAATGTGATAAAATGATCATACTCAACTTGAGTCCATTTGGTTTTACTTGTTTTTGTACTTAAATTTATCCTACTCATGATAGGTCTCCTTTTCTTTATTGAGATGTCATAGTATAAATGTTTTTATAATATTTTTACACCATTAGAGAAAAGTGAGACCTTTTTCTCAATTTACCAACAATGTGAGAAGCTATAAAGAGGAGAACGTGAATATTAAAAGTGTCGTAATTGGTTTTTTTAGGTTAAATATAGATTAACTATTTAATTTCTACGGTGACGAGATTACATAGTTAAGATTTTTTAAGTTCCGACGTTATTCTCCAAAATCGAGAATTTATCTTTCTGTAGTGAGCATGTCGAAGTATCATTTTTTTGGGTGGGGATAATAGTCACAAAATAAAATGTCCACCTTACCAAATCGGGCAGGCAGGTATCCGCTGATGAAACTTGGATAAAATATATTATTAAACGATAAGATGGCCTTAAAATAATTTGTTAGTAATTTTAAACGAAGTGAAACGATAAGATTTTTTACTGTTTGAGACCCGATGTTTTTATCGGGTTGAGTTTAAAAAATCAGTGGAACGAGTTTATAAAATTACTTCAAAATATTTTACAGCCTTGATTTTTTGGTTCTTTTGTATCAAGACAAAAGAATGTTGTAAATTCATATATTTCAATAACCTATTAATCAAGTTGATCTCATCTTGATTAAGGGAGTAATTCGAAAAAAATTTCGTTAATAATTATGTCCACAAATTACAAGAATTCATTTTCTTGGTTCTTCGGGACGGGCTACAAATAAAGGTGTCTTGTGTCTAAATTTTCTGATACTGATTTAATTAAAGATGTTCGTTTCGGGAAAATTATCCTGAATATTTGCAAAGGATATGTGGAAGAAATTGCAAAATATAATAGGGAGCTTTCTCAAGGCGCCTTAGATGAAATATATCATAATAGTTTAACCTATTTTTTTCGACTTCTCTTTTTACTGCTCGCTGTTTCCCGTAAGCGTTTTAATTGGACTGTACATCTTGAACCAATCGTATCTAAAGGCCTGGTAATCCTCAATAAGCCGCCAAAATCTCAAAATTCATATATTCTTTGGTATGATCTGAGTAAAATATTCAACACCGTTTATGAAAGTACAAATGGGGTTCTTTTTTATTCTCATGGGTATTCCAATCTCATTGATCAGGTTAAAATTGCCGATAGATATTTAGCGCCGGTTTTATTCTATTTAAAAAATATTGAAACAGAATCGGGTATTAAATTTCGTGATCTGAATGAACGCTTTGTTGGCGCTCTTTATGAGCAATGGTTAGAACGCGCGTTAAAAATGGATAATGGTGATGTCATTTTTAACGGAGATAAAAAACACAGACGCACGACAGGTTCTTATTATACACCGGAATATATTGTGGATTACATTGTCCGTAATACGGTTGGAATGAAAATTAAATCTATAGAAAAGACAGTGACACGAGAGACTTTTAAGGATTTAAAAAAAATAAAAGAATCTTTATCACAATTAAAAATATTAGATCCGGCAATGGGCAGCGGACATTTTTTATTGAATACAGCAAATTATCTGTTTCAGAAACTCACCGGATTATCAAAAAAATTCAATGGATTAACAGAAAATTTCCAGAAGGAAGAATTTTGGAAATCGTTTATTCTCGAAAATTGTATTTATGGCGTCGACCTAAACCCGCTTGCTGTAGAGTTGACCAAATTCTCTTTCTTTCTTGCCGGTTATAATGAAGAGAAATCCCTTTCTTTTTATGAAAGTAAATTCAAAAATGGAAATTCTCTTATTGATAATGATATTATTGATCGACACGCTTTCCATTGGCAAAAAGAATTTCCGGTAATTTTTGAGAATGACGGATTCGATTGCATTATCGGAAACCCACCTTATGGCAACCTGTTAAAAAAAGAAGAGAAGGAATATATTTTATACCACTATCCCGAGCCGAAGGAGAAATTGGGAGATAATATTGTAAAACCATTTATTAGCAGGGCATATCAGCTCCTTGGTGAAGATGGCTATATTTCGTTTATTATTCCCAAAAGCCTGGTGTTTGTATCCAATTGGCAGGATAGCAGGCGGCTGCTGCTCGAAAAATTAACTTTGCTGGAAATTGCCGATAATGGGCAATGCTTTTCGGGTGTTTTATTAGAAATGATCACATTTATCGCTCAGAAAAAAACTTCAAATAAACGGAAAATAAAGGTTGTAACCAACTATTCTCCCGATCAGAAAAAATTTCTACCATTACAGAAAAAAATCAATCTTCCTGTTAAGTATTTTACAAAAGACAGGTTTATAATTTCTGTCATGAATGACCAGGAGATTGAACTTTTTGAAAGGATCAATTCTATTTCCATACCTTTAATTAAGATTGCAGAGATATATAGAGGTTTATCGGTAAATAATAAAGTTTTGCCTATCCCCGATTTTATCAATGCCGAAAAAATATTACGCGGACGGCATATTGAGAGAGGAAGACTCCGTGGATTTGATTATGTAGAAAAGAAGCTTATTCCAGACCATTTTATCGGCGGTGATATTGTCGTTCAGGAAATAGTGGCTCATATTTATACACCGAAACCTCATATTAAACTTATCAGTTCATTGAATCCCGATAGGTTGTCCTCGGTTAACACAGTGACCAATTTAAAATTAAGACCGGAAACGCCTGTTTCCGCTGAATATGTCATGGCAATGCTGCATACGGAAGTAATTAATTGGTACATCTATCGTTTTATTTATATCAACTCTTTTCGAACGATGCATTTTTCAGGAAAATACGCTGAAAATGTTCCCATTCCCATTCTCCCGCGAAATTTAATTGATGATATTACAACTTTATACAGGCAATATGTGGATAATTTTCCGGATAATAAAATGTATGAAGATGAAATTGATGATATTTTCGAAAGTTATTTATTGTCTCTTGGAAAAAAATAATCATTTCGTCTCTATTAGATTAAAATTTTGATTAATGGAGTGTTAAGCTGATAAAATGAGACATACAAAGAAATCCCCCTTCGAAGGGGGAGGAAGGGGGATGTAAAATTTATTATATACCTACAAAATAAAAGGAGAACGGAAATAGTAAATAACAGATTATATAATATCGGGAAACTTCGATAGATTTATACATCCCTCCATCATTCGACTGCGGCAAAAGTATTCTTCCTTCTTCCGCAGGAATGCCTTTGCTTGCCCCTATAGGTCGGTACAACACGGCGACTCAGGCGGGGCAAAATGGAGATATTCACTTTACATTAGGAAAATTATTTATATGCAAGAGCTGAAAACTTCTCTTCCCAATTCATATCATTCAATTATGGAATTGGATCTGTTACATCGACATGTGGACGAATTGTTTTTACAACATCAATCCTACTTAATGATTGATGATTTGGAAAATGCCTTGCTCACTTTTGAAAAAATATTTGAATATACAAACCAAAATATACTGGATGAGGAGGAATATTTAATCCCTTATTATGCTTCACATCCCGAGTCCATTCCACAGGGCGGCGCTGTTTATTTTTATGAGCGTGAGCATAAACTGCTTCGCAGGGAACTGATGAAATATTTAAAAATGTATAGTGAAGCGCTTTTACATCCGGATAGTGTAAAGCTTGATATTGTCCGTATTTTTGATGATTATTACGACCTAAAAGACCTTTTTGATCATCATGACGCCCGTGAACGTGTATTTCTTTATAAAATACTTGATGAAATTCTGCCGTCCGGTAAAAAAAAAGAAATCTTAAAAAATATCAGTGAAAGACAGCGTGTATTATTAAGGAAGATGGGATAATAACAATGGTCGATTTAACTAAACATTTTCTGATTACCAAACAGTTTTTAAAAGACTTTGAAAACCTGCAAAAGAAAATGCTTCATCTTCGTCTTGACGAATCAATTCATCCCATGAAAATAAGATTAAGCGAATATCTCGCGCATATCAGGCCGATAGGGGAGGCGTTCGCTTATGTGAACAATGGTCATGCCTATTTCCTAATTAAAAAACGTATTGAGTTATTGATTATGCATGTAAACTTAATAACTCCTCTTCTTGATATTACAAAAGCCAATGAAAAAGATCTTTTTGATATTATTGTACTTTTTGACAAACAGCATATTTTTAAAAAGGTAATAATTGCTCACCTTAAGGATATTGACGCTCAGTTGAGTCCTTAATTCATCAAAATTTGCTTGCCGAGCCTGTCTCTGTTAGGTCGAAGAGAATGACCAGAGCTCACCCGTATGCTGATCCCTTATAAAACTTTTTTTCAAAAACTTAGAATATCGTATGATTATATAACACTATTTAATAAGCA
>JAUVIB010000140.1 GCA_030592985.1 Calditrichaceae bacterium
AATTCTGCCGATTCCCCGACTATGAATTCCTAAAAATAAAGTTGACAAATATTTTAGAAAGTTTTTACGATTAATAAGCATGACTGGTTCCCCTTCTCTTTTTACGCTGGTATTGTCAAAATAAAATAGATTATTTTGTCTATCCAACAACTCACAAAACTTCCTTTAAATGTAATTTATTAGTACAGCTAATGTAAAAATTATTAAAACAAAAAAAGCCTTGCTAACTTATAAATTAACAAGGCTTTATGCTCCAGCGGTAGGACTTGAACCTACAACCTAGTGGTTAACAGCCACCCGCTCTGCCGATTGAGCTACGCTGGATCAAAATAAATTTAAGACGCCAAATATAGAAAGAATTAAACAATCTGTCAAGTCTAATTTAATATTTATGAATTATTTGAAAGATTAGCGTTTAAAACTTAAAATAATTTGTACATATCTTCCTTTTTCATGTTTAATTTCATAAGATGCATTATAATCATTTAAAGCATCTCCTACCTGTTCACTAAAAGGATCCAAATCTTCTTTATCAGTATAAGCCATGCAGCTCACACGATAATTATTCGGCATTAAATCCAATGATATGGCAAGGGAAGAATCAGTTAGCTGGTTTAGGTAATTCAAAACATAATTAATGACTTTAACCAAAGGCTTAGGATCATCTGTTTCGAACGTACACCCTTCATCCAGGATTAAATTTGCATCAATATCTTTATTATCAACAATTAAATTAATAAAAGCCTTTAAATCTACAGTATGTTCAGTCATTATTTATTCTCCTGTTAGTCTTTAGCGACAAACACTTCGTATAATACGAACTATAGGTAAAAATTACAAACATCAATCAGAAAAATCAGTACTGTCACTGTGGTTTGTGATAAAAACGTCATTTCTCTCTTTCCCTGGGGGATAAACCAAAGGGATAATTATCTTTTATTAATTTTAATTTTTATTTAGCAGTGTGATTTAATGGTTGATGTTTTTTACCTCAAACCATTTATCCATTGAAGTAAACATCTCATCCTTTGTTTTATAAATCTCTGCTTTAACCGGCAGACTATTTAAAAATTGTTTGCCATAGGCCATTTTACTCAATCTGTTATCAGTAGATATAACAATTCCAAAATCATCATTATTGCGGATCAATCGACCAAATCCCTGGCGAAATTTCATAATAGCTTCCGGAACAGAATATTCAAAAAAGGCATTGCCGCCTCTTTTTTTAATTTCGTCCATACGAGCAGCAACTAACGGTTCACTCGGAACATCGAATGGCAATTTAGGAATTATTAAAAGCTGCAAAGCATCGCCGGGGACGTCTATTCCTTCCCAGAAACTATCAGTTCCAAATAAAATTGAATCATTATTTTCCTTAAATTGATTAATAATATTTGTTCGGCTGCCGCTCTTCCCCTGGGCTAGTAATAAAATTCTTTCCTCATCAAAATGGGGTTTTAATTTTTCATATATCATATTTAATAAACTATAATTCGTAAAAAGGACCAGCATTCCTTTTTTATGATGAGCATGAATTTCTTTAATCAATTCCGTTAATTTTCCGGGAAAAGTTTCACTCCTCGGATCACCGATAAAATCAGCTACGCCGAATAAAAGTTGTTTTTTGAAATCAAAGGGGGAACCGAAATTAAACCTTTCCAACTCTTTTTCCTGCAAAAGAGTTAACCCGATGCGTTCTTCAAAATAGTTAAATGATCCATTTGTAGTAAGAGTAGCCGAGGTAAAGACAGCTGTCTCAACTTGTTTATACAGATATTTTTGTAATAATTCCGCAATATTCAGAGGTACCGCCCGTAGAAGGACGTCATTACTGCGTTCATTTCGAGGCAGTTCGAACCAATAAACGTATTTGGACTCTTCCGCTTTTAGACAAAAATCGAAGTCATCCTGCAAACGGGAAAAATCACTTTCTATGGAAATTAATTCTCTATATATCTGATCCTGAAAATCAAAAACTTTTTTTTCGGAGATATCCTCAAATATATCTATGCTTTTTTTTAAATCGAACCTTATTTTCCTAATTTGTTGTTTAATATCGTCGATAACAAAATCAAGCTCTTTGAAAAATTTAAACTTCGTATAATAGCGGATTCTCGCATCTCCCTGTTGTATTTCGGAAGCATATTTTTGGCGAAGCTCGCGGCTCAATTCATTATAAAATTGATTAACAGACTGTTTCAAATAGGTGCTGTGATGTTTTAGTTTATCACTTATACGTATCAGGCTGTTTTGTATCTGATGATCAACCCCTTTTTTACTAAGACGGAAATCTAATTGTGCTAATAGTCCGTTCTTCCGTTGTTCTTCTTCATATAATTTATGGTATAAATTACGAAAAGACCAAAAATTAACTCTGCTTCCTAAATGATCGGCCGCTGTTTTTTCAATATTATGTGCTTCATCCACAATAAGATTACGATATGGCCCGAGAATGGTATTATCAGAAGCGAGATCAGAAAACAACAAGGCATGATTAACCACAACTACATCTGCTTTGCGGGCTTCATTACGTGCTTTCATCAAGAAACAATCTTTATAATATTTACATGTTTTGCCCGGGCAGTAGGTAGATTCAGCAATTAGTTTTTGCCATAATCCCATATTATTGGCGATTTGAAAACCGGGATTTTCTGAAATATCGCCGGTTTTTGTTTTGGCCATCCAAATCATGAGTGGTAAAATGCGGGAGCGTTCATCCTGTGATAAGCGTTGGTTTTTATCGGTTAAAACGGATTGCCACTTATCAAGACATAGATAGTTGGATCGTCCTTTTAATAACACCGCTTTAAAACCGCCGCCGGCCGCTGAATAGAGCATGGGTAAATCTTTGAAGAAAAGTTGCTCCTGCAGATTCTTTGTATTGGTGGACACTATAACTCGCTCACCAGCTGTCCGATTTTTAACAGCCCATTCAATCGCAGGGATTAAATAGGCCATTGACTTTCCGGTACCGGTACCTGCTTCCGCAATCAAATAATGTGATTCATTAAAAGCTTTGCTTACTGCATTAGACATTTCCTGCTGCTGGGATCGTCTTTCATATTTATTCAAAAGAGCGGCTATTTTTCCATCAGCACTAAAATAAGCGGAAATATCTTTTTCATCAATAAAATAAAAATCTTCTTCTCCTTTAGATACGGTCGGAGAATGCTCCGATTCTCCAATAATATTAAAATAGGACTGTGTCTCGGTCGCTTCCTCAAGCAAAGCTGTATCTGTCATAGCAATATTTTTTTGCTTTTTGAAATTTAATATGGGTACAAAAAAAGTTTTTGCTCGCGGTGAGTTGGCATATAGTAGATTAATAATATCCGACAAAATATTATTATTCGTGTTTAAGGCTTTTTCTAATAAATCGATAAAAACCAATCCGGTCGCCCTGGCATCTTCCACAGCCCGGTGTGCGTTTTCAATAGGGTGGTTAAAATAGGCTGCAACTGCTCCTAATTTCAAACTATGAGAAAATGGCAGAAAAATACGCGCCAGAAACAGGGTGTCAAGGCGACGGTTAGTAACATATTTAAACCGCTGGGCCTTATTCTCCCAATTACTAAATTCATTGTACATTTTTCGGTAATGGTACTCAAGGAAAGAGACGTCAAAATTTACCTGGTGACCGACAATAGGAGCCTCTCCGATAAAACGTTCCAGTTGGAAAAACACATCCTGAATCAGCGGCGCATTTTTCACATCTTTATCTGATATTCCGGTTAAACGGGTTATAAAATCTGAAATCGGCCGTTCCGGGTTTATAAGCTGTTCAAAAGTTTCTACTTCCTTGCCATCCCTATAACGAATCGCTCCAATTTCAATAATTTCATCCTTTTCAGGCTCCAGTCCGGTTGTTTCCAAATCAACAACAACAAATTCTGAGAATCCCAAATATTTTAATAACTCCTGCCGGATATCCATTATACTCCTATCATTTGCAAACATCTTTTTATGTAAATTGTAGTTTACAAAAATGAAAGATTACAGGCAAAGAATAATTTTAGTATAGGGTGAGTGAATTTAAGAATTAATATTTCAACATATTTTTGTTAGGAAGGATTAATATACAATTCTTTATTTAGATCAAAAATAATATTAAGAAAATTTGACAATAAAAACCCCGTTACACCCCAAATAACATCACTATTATAGTGGTAATAATGGATAGGCCATAATTGGTCATTATAGCTAATAAACTTTATATTAAAAAAATCTTCATTGAGTAAGTGTAAGATTGGGACTTCTATAAGCCGGTCTATTTCTCCGGTATTTATTTTAAAATCGTAAGGATAAGGGAAAGAGCCAAAATAGGGTTGAACAAGGAAATGGGTGTTTGTTAGAAATTTATCGGTTTTTCCCAAAATATTAATATCATCTTTTTTTAATCCAATTTCTTCGCATGTCTCTCTAATAGCTGTTTTTTCAAGGTTTTTATCCGCAGAATCGAATTTCCCCCCCGGAAAGGAAATTTGTCCTTTGTGATGGGGAAGAGATTCGGTACGTTTTGTAAACAACAGATGGGCTTCACCATCCTTAAAAAAGAGCGGTATCAGCACGGCGGCGTCCTGCCATTGGGTTTTGGTATAAATATACTCTTTGTGTTGGTGTTTATTTAATTTATCACGAATATGTTGAATTAGTTTTTCCTGCGAATGGCATAGATCGGAAATCCGGAAATTATTATTTACCATTATCTGACCTGTGTTATAATACTTTTTTTAGTTTCATGGATAAAATCTGAGCCTTGACAGATCGGATAACCCGCTCTGTTGTACTACCTAGAATAAAGCGATCAATTCCCACTAAACCATGTGTTGCCATAATAACCAGATCAGCATCAACTTTTTTAACATATTTCGTAATTTCCTTATGAGGTGTTCCTATTTTTACAGACAATTTAAAGGTATATTTTTGATGATCTGATATTTCTTTTATCGTATCGGATAATTTCTGTCTTACTTTTTTTTTGATATTTGGAATTTCTTCGAGAATGGATTTTCGACCCCAGTCGTTAAGCGCCGGTTCATTTTCATCTTCAATGACATAAAGCACATCAATTTCACAATTATTATCTGAGGCAAAAAAAATAGCATTTTCCAGGGCCAATTGGGCATGAGCGCTAAAATCAAAAGGGACGACTATTTTATGGTATTTTTCTTCTACCGATGATTCCGGTGGAACGGTGATGACCGGAAACGGGGCATAACGTACCACTTTTTCGGCAACACTACCTAACAGAAAATGTTTAATACCGCTCCTGCCGTGTGTTCCGATAATGATTAAATCAAACTCATTATTGTTAATATATGACAATAATGCAGATTGTACAGAAAATCCTCTAATAATTTCATGATTAATTTTTACTGTAGAATGACGAATGGAATCTTGTTTTAATTTTTCAAGAAGTTCATCCTCTCTCTCTTTTTCCCGTTTTTCTAATTCCGGCAATTTCTCTGGGTTGTCTTCAAACATCACTTTGGCATGGACAATAATAATTTCAGCATCATTTTTCGCAGCGAAAAAAATTGCCTGCTCCACCGCTTTATTTGCCGGTTCGGAGAAATCCGTTGGAACTAATATTTTTTTAATTTTCATAAAAACCCCAGTCATAAAAAAAATGCATTAAGTCACTAACTTCTAAACCGTTTTTGTTTTCAATAATCACAAAACTAATCAACTGGTGAAACTAAAACCCATTTTAGCTTCAAACCATTTAATGGTCCCTTAAACCCGACCGGACATTGCAAAAACTTTAACGTTAAAATATAGAACGTATTAAATCACTTTACATAATTTATACACCAAAATCAGATTGTAATATGATACATTATCAATGACCACAAAAGGTTAAAAAAAAATACAACAGAATGCAACAAAGAAATAATTTTATGGTGGATATTTGTTCATTTTTATATATATTAGATTTATTTTAAATAACAGGAAAATTTTTGGACAGAAAAAAATATATTTATCGTCAGATTAAACGGCTGAATAAGCATAAAAATCAATTAGAATTGATAAGCAGCAGGTATACCTGGTTTCGACTTTTTATTTCTACAATAGCCGGCATCTTTGCCCTATCCGCTCTTTTTTTTACAAATAGTATTTTAAGCTGGATAGCTTTTATTTTATTTTTTATCGCTTTTATAGCACTGGCATTTACTCATTCCCGTATAAAAAGAAAGATTATTTTGTTCCGTCTGTTTCGGGAAATTAAGCAAATGCATATTCACCGCATGGAACTTAATTGGCCGAAAATACCGATGAAACCCGGTTCTGCTCTACCGGAACACCCCTTTGCCAATGATTTAAATATTACGGGAGAATTTTCAATATACCGTTTGCTAAATAATTCATCAACGATCGAGGGAGCCCGCTATTTATTGAAATGGCTACTGAACGAATTTCCGCAACAATCTGACACTTTAGAAAGGCAGCGCTTAGTAAAAGATTTAGCGCCTCTTTTCTTGTTCAGAGACAGGCTCTCTTTCTGTGCCGCAAGCATAAGCGAAGAAGAATTTAATGGTAGAAAGCTTCTTATCTGGCTGGGGAAGGATGACCATACTGCGATACCATCATGGCTGCTTAATTCTCTTTTTTTACTGGCCGGAATTAATATATTTTTATTCTTTGGTTATTATTTTCATTTGATCCCCGCCTATTTTACAATTTCTTTAATTATTTATATTGGTGTTTTTCTTTTCCACGGAAAATATATAAAAAATTTATTTGAAGATGCTGCTGATTTAGCTGATGAATTTAATAAAATCGATAAAACATTGCTTATGATAGAAAGATTTAATTTTAATAGCATTAACCTTAATAAATTATGTAAACCCATAAAAGATCATCCCCCTTCAAATGATTTACGAAAAATGAATATCCTTCTAACCTTTATCGGTTTACGTACCAATCCTTTACTGCAGATATTCGTTAATCTTATTTTTCCTGTAGATTATTTATTAAATCATATACTGAAGCGTCATAAACAGAATTTGATGAAGCAATTACCACATTGGCTTGAAACCTGGCATCGTCTTGACGCCTTATCTGCATTGGCAAATTTTGCTTATATATTCCCAAATTTTACTTTCCCAAAAATTGAAGGGAAGATTGATGATAATTCGGAAACGATATTAAAAGCCGTGGATATCTCACATCCGTTAATACCCGGAAATACCAGTATCGGCAATGATTTCATCTTATCCAAAAAAGGAGAAATTATCCTGATTACCGGTTCGAATATGTCCGGTAAAAGTACATTTTTACGCACAATCGGCATTAACTTAGTTCTGGCTTATGCCGGCGGAGCGGTAAGCGCTAAAGAATTAAAGGTTAAATTCTTAAAGATATTTACCTGTATTAACATTCATGATTCATTAGGCGATGGGATTTCATATTTTTATGCAGAGGTCAAACGTCTTAAACAGATATTAGAACAATCGGAGCAGGTTTTCTTTTTAATTGATGAGATATATCGGGGAACCAATAATCGTGAAAGATTGATAGGAAGCAGAGCAATAATCAAGGCACTGAGCAGGAAAAATAGTCCTGGAATCATTTCTACACATGATCTGGAATTAACATCCATGGAAAAAGAGATTAAAAACTTAATAAATTACCACTTTCGTGATAAAGTAGTCAAAGGGATAATGAAATTTGATTATAAACTGCACAG
>JAUVIB010000175.1 GCA_030592985.1 Calditrichaceae bacterium
CCACAGGCAAATAGAAGCGGAACAATCCATGCCGAAACCAGCCATTTGTAACCGACAATTTTCAATTCATCATTCATAATTCAAACTTCTCAATTCCTGATTCCCAGTCCCTTAATCTTTTTTCTCACTTAATTCTGCCTCGCACCAGAGTCGATACTTTAAACAGATTGTCCTTTACGCCCGTATCGTAGGCTATTTCATTAAATTCCAGTATCGGTTGATGTTTTTCCTGTTGATTATCCATTACCATTTTAAACACTGTCCAAAAACCATCCTGTTTCCGGACATCCGTAATGGTAAGTATTTTCATTAATGACCCCATTCTGTCATAAAATTCCATCTTAACGCCTATGTAAGAATCCTGCCTGATCCATCTTGTCACTTTAGAATACATATAATCTTTGTCTTTGGGCACGGATTCGACAACCCAGCATTTAACGCCGTCAACTTCTTCTACACGCAGAAATTTGTGCTCGTCTTCATCCACCGAGCGTCCGCCCATATCGTCGTAAGTGAAATCACTACCCATAAAGTAATCGTTTTTGGATGAACCGCTGATGCGACGCACTTTTTTTAAAGCAGGCAGATAGAGCCAGCGGTCGTCATCTTTGGCAGGATCATCGTATTCCCAGGACAAAAAACCTGTTCCCTTAACATCCGCCGGTTTCTGGAAATACATGATTGATTTCGAGTCTTTGCCATAATCTTTGGAATATGAAAGGATTTCACGAATCCGCTGGCTGCCGCGTTTATTTATCAGGGTCATTTTAAGCGTTGATTTACGATCGTTGCCATCCGGCTGTTCATCAACTTTAACCATTATGTCACGACCTGAAATACTGCTGTTTTGGGCTAATACAAAAAATGGCCAGATTAGAATAATAATTAATAAAAATTTTGGTGTTTTAGATAACATGATAAGATCTCCTTCAACACTCTATCTGCATTAATATTTTATCTTATTTGGTAACCGTTCACACATCCGGATTGTATTCATCGAATTCCTCTGTGAATTTGTTCACTATATCCATTCGTTCAATCCTTTCTTTTCAAGCCTTTTAATCAGTTTATATGCCGCGAATAAAACGTATGGTCCGATTTCAGAAGCAAAAGTTCCCAATCTCTGATTCCAGACAAACTGGGCAAAAAGTTTGTCTAACTCGACGCGTTTTACGCCAACGGAATAAGCTTTATGCAATTGTCTTAATTGCCAGATTGGCAAAAAGAACTATACGCTCAATAATTAGTTAATTAATGAATAGTTATTGTTTAATGGTGTCTAATACGTTTTAATGAAAAGCAGGTGGGGCTCGCAAAGGATAATTAAAATTAATAAAAGCCAGGTGAGGTATTTCTTTTTTATATAAGTTTATATAGGTGACAACAATAATAAACCCTGAGAAGGCATTAAAGAACAATATAATTAGATTCAACTTGAGGATTATTGAATAAAATAAGAATTCAGCATCTGAATGTTGATGGCTACCGCTCTTACTTTCATTTTTTTCATCGGAATCATGTGAATAATGGCTGTGCACAACAATGTGTCCGTCAGGCAAAGTATGTGCGTGTATAAAAGCCGTGCTAAAAAAGATATAGCCGGAAATGGTAATAGTAATAAATGTGCTTACTATTTGAATCCATTTTTTATTTTGTTTTAAACCGCTCATTTTAAAACTTATATTGTAATACTGCACTGTTTAATGTTAGACTTATATTACATATGCTAAATATATATAATATAACTATAAAAAACAATAGTATGATAAAATATTTTGTTTTCATTTCTTGTTTGAAATTAAAAGAATAGGTAGCTTTTGTACTATTAATATAGTATAAAGCATTGTATGTATCATATTAGCTGGCGGCCTAAAACATATTTAATATTATTATCATCGCAGAAATCATAAACGGCGGGTGAACTATAATGAGAATCGCCTCGAAGAAGTATACCGGCATCAGGCCAGGCTTCGCGAAGTTTCTTAACGATGCGTTTTAAGATATAAGCGATTTCAACGCCCGACAGTCTTTTCCAGGCCTTAGAATGGCGGTGATTAGTTTGCCGCTTTTGCCTTCATAAATATGAACAGGCATGTAACAGTAACAATCATGATAGCCATTAAAAAGTGACAACTGTTGACTGCCATATGTCGGATCATCGGTATCATCAATATCCGGAACAATGGCTTTAGGAGGTTTGGCATAGGAATTAATAAATATATCAACAAGAACTTTTGCTATTCGATACAACGCTGTACGACTTGGTGCGTTCTCAAACCGACACATCGTTGGCTGACTGGCCGGAGCATCGTCTTTGTCACAAGATATTTTCAGGATAGGGTCATTCTTAAGATAATTAGAATCATTAGCATCTTCATAACCGGTGGCAATTTGTCCTAAGGACTTCTATGGAGCAAAACACGTTGAGTTAAAAGTTGAACGATTTTATGTTTAACATAGCTGGGACGCCTTTTATCGTGAATGACGTTGGCCACTTGATTAATGATACCAATTTGGGACTAAGTTTCCCGAAGAAAAAGCGATCCGGTATCGGAGGAAACTTCACCGCCATTAAAGTCGACTTCAACTTTTTTCCCGGAAATCTCTTTGAAAAGCATCGTTTGATTTGTATTATGTGTCATAACTGTTTCTCCAATTTTGCTTACGTTTTTTGTTTTTGCTAAAGCAATATAAAACATATACTTATTAGATGAAACAGCTATTTTTATGAATAATTCAGGTTAGTTACAACCCCTTTACTAAAAAAGTTTCCTCCTTTCCGATAAAATTAAGTTGATCATTTATTTATATTTCCCTGTATTATGCTGATACTCGAATAATTAATTCCGGAATAAAAACCTTTTTTTTATTACTAAGCTTCTCTTTATTTATAAGTTTCTCAAGAATCTTTATTGCCTGTATTCCTACTTTATAGGTTGGTTGGCGGACGGTGGTTAAAGGAGGCTCTATAAATGAAGCAATTGTTAAATCATCATAGCCTACAACAGAGATATCATTGGGAACGTATAAGCCGTTTTCTCTTAAGGCTTTAATAACTCCTATACTTCTTAAATCCGAAGCGCAAAAAACAGCGTCAAATTCAACTTTACGATTGAGCAAATCCAACATTGCAGTATATCCGCCCTGTTCATCTAACTCTTCCGGTTCAATAATAAGATTACTATCATATTCAATATTTGCCTCATTTAAGGCTTGTTTATATCCTTGACACCGGCTCTTTGAAACCATTTGCCCGGGCAAGCCGCCTATCATGGCAATTTTTTTACGTCCTTTTCTTATTAGGTGGGCTACGGCGATATATGCCCCTTTTACATTATCTGTCCATATAGCATATTGCAAATCAGAACTTGGTTCATATTCACCTAAAACGACAAACGGTACTTTTGATCTTTCTAGCAGAGAAGTTCGCTCATCATTTTCTTTTAAATGGAGGATAATGGCGCCAACAGCGGAATGATCATTAATAATTTTGTGATAATCTACATAATCGTTTTCATAATCATCTTCGGCAGCAAGGACTAATCGATATTGACTTGTATTAAGAATATCACAAAAAGCGCGGAGTATTTCCGCATAATATGAATTAAGCGATATTGATTTTAAAACATTTGGAACACCCAGAATAATAATGTTTTCTATTGATGCTTTTTTAGCGACTAAGTTTCGCGCGTGTATATTTGGTCGATAGCCTATTTCACGGGCTTTATTTCGCACTAAAATCCGTGTTTCTTCGGCTATGTCATCGAATCCGCCTAATGCCCTGGAAACCGTTGGAACCGAAAGTCCAACTTCTTTTGCAATATCCTTTAGTTTTACCTTTTGCATAATATAAATCTTCTAAATAATTAAAACGTTTTAGGGAATTTGTAAATTTTTTTCCACCGCTTTTTTTAGAAAATCACTTAACCTGTGATAGCCATGATACTCTTTTCCAATAATAAAATTTTGATGTAATTTTTCTTCAGTGTCTGATGCAGTTAATATTTCCATTGCTTCACTCACAGCTTTATTTAACACATTTTTTTCAACTTGAATAAGTTCTTTATGGTTTTCATTGTTTATAACTTTGTCGCCTAATGAGATATAAAAATATCTTTCTTGTTTTATATCATATTTAAACACAGGATATTCAAATAGTACGATTGGCTTTTCAGCAAACACAGCTTCGATAAATTGATTGCCCCATCCTTCTACAAGGCTTGGATAAGTTATAATATCTGCATTTACATAAGAATCCCATAAAGAGTAATTTTTTTCATTTTTGCCGGTAGAACGCTTAGAAGCAATTTGTTTATGAATAAAACGGACATTAATTCCTCGCCCTGTTATATAATCCTGCAATCTTTTTAAATATGTAATTGCAGATTCTTCCGCATAACCGGCAAGAACAAAAACTATATTGGAAGAGCCATTAATTTTTCTTCCGTTATACAATGTTTTACCAACTAACTGATATTTCTGTTTTTCAAACTCCGCCACAAAATCAACGGCAATTTCAATTCCTTTTCTGGCAACAATGCGAGTCGCCTGTAAAACAACAATATCATTTTCTTTTATATTGAAGGCAGCCCTAAAATCTTTATTGTATTAATCGAGCTTCCATTTAGGTTGTGAAAAATCAAATATATCAGGGAAAACGATTGAATCAATATTACGTTTTTCGAGCAAAGCCTGCCGCGCTAAACTATTAATACAAATATGTTGAATATTCAGCATCGAAGGCGGAACAAATTCATTTAAATATTCTTCTATTTCCTGGTTGACAGGATATTGATACTCTTCACGTTCCCAATAGTAATCATGATTTGTGCAAATAAAAGGGATCTTCAATTTTCGGGCAATCTGTGTAAATGCAGAAGCAGCGGCGATATGTCTTCCATGCGAAAAAATATTATGAAGTAAAATAGCAGAGAATTTTTCTTTAGAATTATACTCTAAAAAATTTTCTTCTATACGGTTTGCAATATATTGAATATCCTGCATAAGCGCTTTACTGTCTTTTTTTTCACCCGGAAAATATTGAAAACTATTTTCCTTTATTTTAACAATTTCATCTCTTTCAAATTCCAGTTCATCGATGATAAAATCAGCTCCCTTTTGAACCGGGCCTGAGATTAATTGTACTTTGTAGCCCAGCAGTTCTAATATTTGTTTTCTTTTTTCAATCTCCAAAGAAACGCCGTCTGTGCGGCCAACTCTATAATGTACTATTGCTATTTTCTTTATCATAGGCTTTGATCATTTTAGCAATTGTTATCATGTTATCTGTATAATCTTCATCAAAGAAACCTA
This sequence comes from Calditrichaceae bacterium, assembly GCA_030592985.1. Classification (GTDB taxonomy): domain Bacteria; phylum Calditrichota; class Calditrichia; order Calditrichales; family Calditrichaceae; genus JAUVIB01. Next base: position 5,314 of record JAUVIB010000175.1, read on the forward strand.
ATTCCAAATCATATACAGATGCATTTATTTTTTTAGCTGTTTTATATTGTTCGATAATTCGATCAAATTTTTTATTTTCAGTGAAAATTTGGTGTGACACTTCCGTATCCGGATGCATATACATAAAAAATTCTGCATAAGAGCGGCCAAAAGGATAGCCGCGCCGGTTCTCGCCATTTTCCCATCTTTGCGCCCTGTTTCGTATCAATATCTGGTAAAAATTATTTTCTTCAAGTTTAAAAATATCCGAGACGCCTTCTAACCAAAATCGCTGTCCGGTTTCAGAAAATTTATCTACCATATCTTTATAACCCAAAGCCAATGCGCGCCCGTCTACATAAAAATTCCTTTGATATGTAAATTGGTCTATTTCTAAATAATCCAAACCTAAATCGGAAAGATAATTTACAGTTTCAAAACACCTGTCAAACCACTTTTTATGATTGGGGTTCATTACATAATGCGGCGCTCCCGCATACGGTTCAATTACTTTTTCATTATTCTTCTTTATAATAGCCCCTTCATATCCGGGATTAGCTTTTATCCAATTTACATCGGAAATACGTGGGTTATAATGATGACTGCTCATTAAATTCATGGCTTTAATTTCACGAAGCAATGAACGCATTGCTTTTTCACCACCCAGCGCCGGGTCAATTGTATAATCAGGAAACATTCTGTCGAAGCCCGCTTCATTAGTCCCGTATAAGTGCACTATGTTCCCTTCGCCAAATAACTTATGGAACTTTTCAACAACGGGAATCAATTCTTCCAGATTTTTTATATTAACAATACATTGCGGGGTTTTTACGCCTATCTGCAGAAAATATTTTGGTTTATTATTGTTACGTAGAGCGTATGTAAATTGCATTTTAAATTTGTATTTATCAGCGGCTTGTCTCCACTTTTCATAAAAGGGAATTAAGTAATATAAATGATTTTTTGATAGAAACGAAAGGGTAAACCGATGTGAATCAATTCTGGTTAATGATATTTTAGTATATTCATAAGACGGCGATCCGCCGATTAAAAAATTAAAGTCATCTTGAAAAATTACCACCGTCTTCATTGAAGCCGTGCCGGGATAAGTTAAAGAATAGGTGTCCCCTATTTCAAATCCCTCAAAATCTTCTATTAATTCCCCTTCGCGTACCGGAAGGATAATTTTGGTTGGAAAGATTTCAAATTCTATTTCATGGCGTGTTACGCTGTTAGATTCTATTTTATAAAAATCATCTGTTTCATGTATTTCAAAAGGACTTTTTAATAATGATTCAAGTTTAATTTTCATTTAATGTACAACACCTCAAATAGATTTAAATTATCTAAAACGATTTTTTTGGAAGGTATCATCTCAAAAAAAAAAGATTTTTCAGATTTAGTGATTTTTAAAAAAGTTTAGTTATTTAAATTAGTCCGGTTTACGAACCATAAACATACGGATTCTCCTGTCCCAGTTGATTCGTTTATTCTCTTCCTCTAATTTTAAAAAATCGATAAATATATCTGCCGGTATC
>JAUVIB010000320.1 GCA_030592985.1 Calditrichaceae bacterium
CTAACTGATTTCCACCCTGTTCATAAAAAAACCAGCGTATTCCATCCACAATTAAATTTAAGAAATAGGCGCCAAAGCCGGTTAAAACACCAATGATTAAGGCCAGAAGCAGCAGGTAAAATTCGCTGGGAATATCCGTTCGATACAAAAAGCGAAAGATTTTTATTTGTAAAGGTCTAAAATATTTTTTCATAATCCTCATTTATTACTAAAATTGCATAATCTAACTTCAGGGTTATCATTGCGCTAATGCTCTCCAAAGAATGGTCTGCCATAAACTGGCAAGTGCAATGACACATCATTTGCATTTTCTTCCTTTAACGGAGGCTTTACTTGCAATCAATTTAAAAATCGGCAATTTACTTTAAAAAAACTATTTTACCAATAAATCTTTATTATTCTTATTAAAATTTTATTAATGTATCGTAGATTCGTCAAATACGTACAACATATGTGGTAAATATCGAATAGTAACCTTTCTACTATCTCTGATAATAGATAATATATCACCGAAAGAGGGGAGCATAAATGAAGATATTTTTATTAGTATTCAGTGTAATTATTTTGATTATTTGTAGGGATGAACTCGATAATTCCTATAGACTTACTTGAAGATAAGCACGAAAAAAAAGCCCTGATTTTCAGGGCTTTTTTTTTATAAACCAAATATTTTCCGGTTATCTACGATTTCAGATTTTTTCTTAAGTTGCTCATACCAATCGTTAAAAACCCTGGTTTGCTTTTTCCTGAGCAGTTGATTCTTAATTGTTTGTGTCTGAATATTAAACGCGGTGCTGTCAAATGTTGTTTTTTCCAGCAGTTTTTCAAAATAGTATCCACTTGCGGTCTCTATTAAATCAGAGACCTGTCCTATATCAAGTGTAAAAGCTGTAGCGTTAAATTCCGCTGACTTTGGAATACCCGGTATGGTTGAGTTTAAAGAAAATAAATTTGTTTCTCCAAAGCGTATTTTTTTTGAGGTATCCTGATCGGCGATAACTTTGAGTTCTTTCCCTGATTTAACCTGAGGTACGATGTTATTTACCGTAAAATCTTTGGCTTTTTCTTTTGCCATTTCCATACGAACACTATTTGCAATAAGGAGTTTTACTTCTTCTATATCTTTATATCCTGCCGGTTGTACCAGGTTAATAGTAAATACGGCATAGCCTTCATCTAATTTGATAATATTTGAAATATCATTAAGCTCTTTAGAAAATGTAAAATTAAGTACAGCATGATTCTGTCCTAAACCAGGGATAAAACCTGCTCTTTCTTCAAATAGTCCCGTATTTTTTATGTCATAATTATTTTTTTCTGCAACCTCCATAAAGCCCATCTCTTTAGAATCTTCAGCAAAAAAACGCGCTTTATTGTCGGAGTCTTCAATGGTAGAAGGGGCCGGAGTCACGTCTAGTAAAATATGACTGGCTTTAACTTTTTCAACGCCATTTTCAACCTTTTTATCCCTGACATAAATCAAATGAAATCCATACTGGGTTTTAACAGGACCGACTATTTGACCTGTATCTGCGGCAAAAGCAGCGTCAGAAAAAGGTTTTACCATGGATTTACGATCGAAATATCCCAAATCGCCCTTATTCTTTTTCGCTGAGGGATCAATAGAATATATTGCAGCTAAATCATCAAAGTTATCACCTTCCGCAACTCTTTCTCTTATATATTTAAATTCATCAAGCGTATTGAGTGTGTCTTTTTCGTATGTTTTTATGGGGAATATCACATAAGAAAGATCACGTTTCTCATTTTGTTTATAATCTTCCTTATGGGAATTGTAATAGTCCTTTATTTGAGAATCACTGATTTCAGCTTTTGGATTGTTAAACCTAATAGCTTGAATAGCAAGATACTCGACTTTGGCTTTGATATTAGTTTTAATAAATTCGTCTTCAATCTCTTCATCTGCTACACGTATCGTGTTTGTGATCATGTTTTGAAGTTTTAAATAAGGAATTTGCTGACGATACATATCTTCAATTTGTGACCAGTTCCAGGGAAGATTGGGGTCGTTAAAAGAGGCTCTGTATTTACTAATATCAAAAATCCCATTGGTTTGAAATTGTGGTATTTGTTTAAATTGTTCGGTCGGATGGTTGTATATATGATAAACAATCTCTGAATCCGTTACACCAATATTTAATCGATCCATCTCTTCCTGAAATAATACCCGTTGAATGAAGTTTTCCCAGACCTGATTACGCAGACGCTGGAGTTCATCCTCATTAAATTCAGTTTGTTCGCTCTGATTTTTATAATTTTCATACAGTTGCTGGTATTGTTCAGAGAACCGGCCCCAAGATAACTTATTACCATTAACTTCTCCAATCACATCACTTCGTCCGGAGGTTCCTGAATAATCCATACCCCACTCGAAAACCATTAGTCCTATGAATGATAGGGCAACAATATATATGAATATTTTGCTATATTCGCGCAATTTCGACATCATCATGAGAAAAGCATCTCCTTTTACTAAATTTTATATTTAATTTACATCTTATATAATCTTCAAATTTAATGGTTTACAGCTTGAATATCAAATTTTAATTGTATTTTTATGTAATGGGTCAGTAGATTGGGGCAGGTTGTCATCGCGAGTGTATTTTGTGAAGCGATCCATCTGTTTAAAATTGCCACGTCCCGATATAAAGCATCGGAACTCCGTGCCATCGGCAGGCAGTGCGTAATGACAGTTTGGTTCTCCCAATTCACGGAGGAATTACAAACTTTTAATGACTTTTGTTGATTTAGATTGTAATTTTTTTCAAATTCTTTTATTTATAAAATTGTCAGTTGTATTATCAATCATTTAATAGCTTATTCGACTAAGCTATACGGTTTATAATGAATATTAAAAAAAGATTAGATCAATATAAATCAGTTTCTTCCGGTTCGAAGCAATCTCAGAGGATAATACCCTCATCTCTTGTTTCTTTAAAAGAATATTTTAGCGCTATTTTCCCAAATGAAAAAACCTCTTATTTGTTTATAGAAAAGAAAATCCGGTTGTCGTCTGATTTTCAAAAAATCTTAATAGAGAATCAACTTAAATTCCAACTGCTAAGTAAAAAACAGATTAATATTAAAATAAAGATTGATGATTGCCTGTTTTTTGATTTGGAAACAACAGGCCTGATGGGAGGAACCGGAACGTTTGCTTTTTTGTTAGGATTCGGATTTTTTAAAGAAAATAATTTTTATATTCATCAATATTTTTTGCCTGATTACGGTATGGAGTATCAGCTCTTCGAACGCCTACAGGAGCAGTATGGACGTAAAAAGTACTTAGTTTCATATAATGGCAAATCATTTGACCTGCCACTATTGAATACTCGCTTCATTATGAATCGTTTTCCACAAATATTCAAGAAAATGGTTCATATTGATCTGCTCCACTTGTCACGGCGATTATGGAAAGATAGTTATCAGTCGTGTAATCTTGGAACCATAGAAGAAAAAATTCTTAATCGCCGCAGAGAGGGAGATATTCCCGGGGCTTTTATCCCACAAGCCTATTTTAATTTTTTAAACAACGGCAGGATACACGATATTATTAAAATTATTTCTCATAATTATCTTGATATATTATCATTAGGGGAACTTTTTCTGGTTTTGGGAGAAATTGAGAATAATTTTCTTGAAATTAATGACAGAAAGGTTTTACTGCGTATTGCCAGGCTGGCTTATGAACAGAATAATAAAACTGTTTTACTTGCATTAAAAATAAAGCTAAAGGAGGATGACGACTATGTTTTTTTACTTGCATCTTTTTACAAGCGAATAAAGGATTGGAAAATTGCAGAAATCCAGTGGAATAAATTAATTTCTTCAAAGAATTACCATTTCGTAGCTTTAGAGGAATTGGCTAAATATCATGAACATAAAACCAAAGATTCAATAAAAGCGATACAGTTTACAGAGAGAGCATTAAATCAGTTAAATACAATCAAAGCTTTAAACAATTACATAAATTTAGATACTTCAATTGATTCTTTTCGCCGCCGTTTAAATCGTCTTAATAAAAAAATATCTTGATTGTTTTGAACACACTTACTATATTAAATCGTTACAATAATCTGCCTATCTAATTTATCATAAAGGAGTTGTGTATGAAGTATAAAAATTTAGCAGATATGTTTTTTCAGAAAAAAAATGAATTTCCTGGAAAAATAGGCTTCCAATACAAAAAAGATGATCAATGGGTGCCCCTTACTTTTAGTGATGCCGTTGATATAGCGGAAAAATTGGCTGCAGGTCTTGCTTCTCTTGGAATAAAGAAAAACGATAAAATTGCTATCATTTCACAAAATCGTTATGAATGGGCTTTAACAGACTATGCTGTACAATCATTGGGCGCTGTTTTGGTGCCTGTTTATCCATCACTTATGCCTGACCAGGTTGAATATATTATCAATGATTCTGAGTCAGTCGTTGTAATTGCCGATGACGACTTTCAGAAAAAGAAATTAGATCAGGTGCAGAAAAATCTTAAATTCACAAATCATTTTATAATGATCGATCCCGGTGATTTGAAAATAGCAGAGCCCTGGAAGTCCTTTAATGGAATGCTTGAAACAGGTGAATCGTTTCTATCGGATAATAAAGATTATGTCTTAAAAGCTATTGACAATGTTAAAGCGGATGATTGGGCAACAATAATTTATACCTCAGGGACAACCGGTGAACCAAAAG
>JAUVIB010000082.1 GCA_030592985.1 Calditrichaceae bacterium
ATCCGCAAAAAGTAAAAAGGCATTTTCCAAAGAGAATCTGCTGTCAATACTATTTACTTTCCCTTTTAAATCTTTGTATCCATCGATATAATAGTTATATAATTCTCCGTTTTTTACGGAAATACCTATCCGATACCATTCATTTGCTATCAAAGCGCTGGGCGTATACCAAGTATCGCCAACACCTATATGGCCTGATAGATTAATAAAGCATTCTCCATCAGCATGGTTCGCCAGTTCAGTTTGATAAAAACAGTACCAATGTCCCAATTCAGGGATTTTTATATCCAGTACCAAACTAAATTCATTAACTTTTGCGCCACCGCCGTTGGGTGATATACCATGCGCCACAAGATAATGACTACCACTACCAATACGAACGGCTCCATTCCCGTCTTCGGGGCCGGACACGGTACTATGACTGCCGGTTAATACCAGATCAGCGCCGATATCCGCTTTTGTTAAATTGGCTGCATCATTAAAAGTCCAATGTCCCACCGGAGTTATCTGAGCCAATAGAGATGTAACCGTTAGAAAAAATGAGAGTATAAAAATTCGCATAATTATTTTACTTCCTTTCTTATTTAAATCGCCAATAAAATCCAATTTTAACTTTTTTCTTTTAGTTTCCCTAATTTTATTATCTGAATGTTGTAAAACATAGTAGTCTTTAAAGCACTATCGAAACCGTTCTTTATTAATCTTGTATTTTTTAATTTTATATCCAATAATCCTCTCTGTCGTATCCAAAAGACGGGCAGCTTTTGTCTGATTTCCATTGGTCATTTTCAAGGAATCCACAATCAATTCTTTTTCATAAGCGGCAATGGATTCTTCGAAGCCTAACCTCGGACGTGTATTGCTACTTTCCGCTGTCTGCAATGTCGGCGGCAGATGATAACTATGGATCACCTGATCCTGACATACAAGTACCGCCCTTTCAATACAATTTTCCAGCTCACGAACATTTCCCGGCCAGTGATAGCGCATCAGCATATCGATTGCAGGTGTCGAAATTCTTCGAATTGCTTTTCCAAGCTGCCGGCCATATTTGATCATAAAATGATCGGCTAACAATAAGATATCTGTTTTTCTATCCCTTAAGGGTGGCAATAGTATGGAAAAAACATTTAGACGGTAATATAAATCTTCTCTGAATTTACTTTGTTTAATACGTGTTTCAGGATCGGCATTCGTTGCGGCAATTAAACGGACATCCACATGCAGGGTTTCTGTCCCGCCAACGCGCTCAAATTCCTGTTCCTGCAAGACTCGTAACAATTTTACTTGTGTCATTGGCGATAAATCACCTATTTCATCCATAAAAATTGATCCCCCGTCTGCCATTTCAAAACGACCTTTTTTCCTGGAAACAGCGCCGGTAAACGCACCTTTCTCGTAGCCAAAAAATTCAGATTCTATAAGATTTTCAGGTATAGCGGCACAGTTAACACTTATAAACGATTTATCTTTCCGTAAGGAATTATAATGTATGGCCTTTGCAATCAGCTCCTTACCTGTTCCCGATTCCCCACGGATTAACACAGTCGTATTGGCTCTTGCTACCTGAGCAACCATTTCATATACTTCACGCATGGAATGGCTGTTTCCGATAATATTGCTAAAGCTGAATTCTCCCTGAAGTTTCTGTTTCAATTGAATATTTTCATTAACCAGCCGTTCACGTTCTAATGTTATTTCCTGCCTCAGTCTTATAGGCTGCAATAATGCCGATGAGACTAACGTTAAAAATTTTTTAGCGCTGTCATAATCCCGTTTACTGTTAAATGGCAAATTTACAATTAATACACCCAGTATCACATAATCAATGGAAATAGGAACGCCTATAAATGTTTGTTCTTTGTCTACTTTAGGATCCCAGGAGCTCATCCGATTTAAAAACAATGGTTCTTTACTAACCTGTGGTACAATTACCGGTTTTCCTGTTTCAGCAATACGCCCTACCAAGCCTTCACTATATACATATTTTGTTTTCGCTAAATCAATTTTATAACCCACAGAAGCTTCCATCGATAGAGTTCTTTTACTGCTATCTGCTAAAAATACAGCCCCTGATTTAATCTTATACGATTGTAATAATATCTGCAAAACCGCTGATAATGATTCTTTTAATTCTAAAGTACGGCTAACTGCTTTATTAATATCTATCAACAAAGATAGTTTCCGTGATTGAATATCTATTTTTGAAAATTCTTTTGTTTTATTCATTCATATAGGTTCCACTTTATCAAACTATAGTATGCAATATACTACATTTTTGTATTATATAAAATAAATAATACAATTTCGTAATAACCCAAGCCGACAGAACCCCTACTTTTCTATCAAATAATCATTCTGAGCTAAAGGATCAACAGAAAGATAGCATTTCTCTTGAATAAAAACAACTCATCTGCATAGTGCGAACAGTCAATAGTGGCAACTCTCATAACACCACCCAATACCTACAATAGTGTAATCATAAAACAATAAATTACATTTTCGTAGGATAATAACGTTATGTTACATGCAAACTAAACACTGTAATGTATTATTATTATTGATGATAAGCAAAGTAAATAAATTATGGCACGATATCTGTCATGAGAACTAACTTAAAATAAAATCGGTTTACAATAATAAACAAATTATAGGAGAACAATAATGTCAGCAACGACTTCTGCAAGGCAGGAAGTAATTTTAAAAATTGCTTCAAACGGAAAAATCCCTTTTAAAAACTCAACAAAAGATGTCGCTTCAGATTTTGGCGTCAATACTTTTAATGATAAGGTGATGCGTGAATATCTCCCTAAGGATGCTTATATTCAACTACGCCGCACTATACGTAAAGGAGAAAAACTTGATATTAATATAGCCAATACGGTTGCCCATGCGATGAAAGAGTGGGCCATTTCCAAAGGCGTCTCCCATTTCACCCATTGGTTCCAGCCACAGACTGGTCTAACAGCTGAAAAGCATGATGCTTTTTTAGAAGTGGATGACGGTCAGGTAGTTGAACGTTTCCGTGGCAGCCAACTAGTTCAGGGAGAACCCGATGCTTCATCTTTTCCAAGCGGTGGCTCCAGAACCACATTTGAAGCACGTGGATACACTATGTGGGATCCTTCAAGTCCGGCTTTTATTATGGAAGGTCCAAATGGTGGTATTTTGTGCATCCCTTCTGTTTTCATTAGTTACACCGGTGAAGCATTGGACAAGAAAACGCCTCTTCTGCGTTCTATGGATGCAATATCAAAATCAGCTTTAAGAGTATTACGCCTATTTGGCAATAAATCTGTTTATAGAATTATCATAACCATAGGAACTGAACAGGAATATTTTCTAATTGATAAAAGTTTTTTTAGTTTAAGGCCGGACCTACAGCTCACCGGTCGAACGCTTCTCGGAGCTCCATCACCAAAAGGACAGCAACTCGACGACCATTATTTTGGCTCCATAAAAGAACGTGTACTCGCATTTATGCAGGATGCCGAACACGAACTATACAAATTGAGCGTACCCGCAAAAACACGGCATAATGAGGTTGCTCCGCATCAATTTGAACTTGCCCCAATTTTTGACGAAGCTAATGTGGGAGCCGATCGTAATCAAATAACCATGGAAGTATTAAAAAAAGTAGCCAACAGACATGCTCTCGCTCTACTGCTACATGAGAAACCTTTTGCAGGTATCAATGGAAGCGGTAAACATAACAATTGGTCCATTGCCGACTCTGATGGTAACAACTTATTAGATCCGGGTAAAACACCGGAAGAAAACTTGCAATTTTTGCTATTCCTTGTTGCCACTTTAAAAGCTGTTCATACTCATGGTTCTCTTTTACGCATGTCAATTGCCTCTGCAGGTAATGACCATCGCCTGGGTGCAAACGAAGCACCTCCGGCAATTATCTCGGTTTTCCTTGGTGAGCGTTTAACAACCATCCTTAATGATATTCGTGATGATAAAACAACCAAATCAGCCGAAGAATACATAATTGATTTAGGATTAAGTAAATTGCCACTCATCTTTCGTGATAACACAGATCGTAACCGAACCTCTCCTTTTGCTTTTACAGGACAAAGGTTTGAGTTTAGAGCACTTGGGTCCGCATCATCTGTATCTCTTGCAAATACGGTACTTTCAGGAGCCGTTGCGGAATCTCTTGATTTAATCATGGATGAGATTGAAGGAAAGATGTCCCAGAAAAATGCAGACATGAATGATGTAGTGTTATCCACATTAAAAAAATACATTACGGAAACCGATAATATTCGCTACGAAGGAAATAACTACAGCACCGAATGGGAGGAAGAAGCTAAAAAACGAGGATTACCAAATATTAAAAAGACCGGATATGCTTTAGACGCTATTATTGATCCACATTCGATTAAAATGTTTAAATTACAAAATATTTTTTCAGAAACTGAAATTTATGGGCGTTACAATACCAAACTTGAACAGTATATTACCAATTTAGAAATTGAAGCTGAGACATTAATCGATCTACTTAATACGCGTGTGATTCCACCCGCTTTATCATTTCAATCACAATTACTTTCAGCTATTTCTGCTGCAATTACAATGGATGATGCAGCTCTGGATGGTGCAGTCGACACTGAGAAAGAACTTTTAAAGGAGATTGCAGCAGGAATAATGGGTATACGCAGGGGAATTAAAGAATTGGAAAGCAAGCTGAAAGAGGCGGAAGGAATTGATGACCTTCCACAAAAAGCAAAATTTTTCTCTGACAATATTGCAGAACTTATTGAAAGTATACGAATACCGTCGGATAATCTTGAGAAAATCATTCCCGATGATCTTTGGACACTTCCAAAATATTCTGAAATGTTATTTATTATGTAGCAAAAAAAAGGCGGGTGTTAAAATAACACCCGCCTTTTTTCATCTAATAAGTACATTTAGAGAACTTCATCCAATACTCTTCTCATCATTTTTATATAATCGGGATTTGTGCCACAGCAACCGCCCAAAATTCCCAGATTAAAACCGACCAATTCTCTGATTTTAGGTTCCAAATACTCTGGAGTTTCATCATAGACCATGCCTTTTTCAGTTAAACGTGGTTTGCCTGCATTTGGCTGTCCAACCAACGGGACTTCAGTTAATGCCTGCATTTCCTGAATTACAGCCAAAATAACGGCAATACCTTCTCCACAATTAGAGCCAATCAAATCAGCGCCTGCTTCTGTCAGTCTTTGCACAGCGGTTGCAGCGTCAACTCCCCAGGATGTGTGAACGCCACCATCTGTTAAATTAAAAGTCATAGTACAGGACACAGGTAAATTAGTCGCTTCTTTTGCTGCTTTTACAGCAGTTTCAGCTTCTTCTATTGACATCATTGTCTCAATAAATAATATATCTACTCCGCCTTCCACAAGAGCACTTGCCTGTTCTTTAAAAACATCATAAACATAGTCAATACTAACGGTACCTAAGGGTTCTACGATTTCACCGGTTGGTCCAATGGAGCCGGCGACAAATTTTCCGGGAGGACATACTTTTTTTGCAATTTCAGCAGCTTTTTTATTCAGTTCCTGAACCTTACTTTCTTTACCGTGCATTTTTAAGCGAATTCTGTTTCCACCGAAAGAATTAGTCTCAATAACATCAGAACCGGCGCTAAAATAATCAGCATGTATTTTTTGAATAATTTCAGAATGAGTCACATTATAATCTTCCGGGCAGCTATTGATTGACAGATTCCTTCTTTGTAATTCAGTTCCCATTGCCCCATCTGCAAGAAGTGTAATACCTTTTTTTAAAATATTTAAAATATTATTCATAGTTTTTTTCTAAATTTATGTTCATAATTTTTGTTAATTTCACGTTACATAGTCGAATATTTAACCGGGAACGCTATATAAAAATCACGATATTTTACTTATTCTCCAGAATCTTTTTTATTTTTTTTACTAGTTCTATTGGAGAAAACGGTTTCTGAATAAAATTTTTATCAATATCCAAAACACCTAATTGCGCTATGGCATCATCAGCGTATCCCGACATAAATACAACCTTAATATCCGGATTAGTAAGAAGAAGACGGCTTGCCAGTTCTTGCCCGTTAATATTTGGCATTATAACGTCCGTTAATAATAGGTGAATAGGTTTATTCTTATTTTTACTCATCTTCAAAGCTTCTTCACCATCAGAGGCCTTTATGATATCATAACCTGATTGAGATAAAGACATAGAGATTAACTCCAGGATATCTTCCTGGTCCTCCACAACCATAATAGTTTCACTTCCGGATACATTCTCTGTTTCAATTTTAGACGGTTTTTTATCCTCTAATTGTTCTGTACATTGTGGTAAAAAGATATTAAAAGTAGATCCTTTTCCAGTTGCACTATCCACCCAAATATTCCCACCACTTTGTTTGATTATTCCATATACCGTTGCTAATCCCAATCCGGTTCCCCGTCCCATCTCTTTTGTTGTATAAAATGGTTCGAAGATATTTTCCAACATTTTTTTATCGATTCCTACACCCGTATCACTGATAGAGAGATGAACATGGGCGCCTAGCTTGGTTCCAACATTTTCGTATACATATTCTTCATCAAAAGAAACATTTTTTGTTTCAATAACCAATTTTCCGCCATTTTCCATAGCGTCATTAGCATTCGTTGTAAGATTCATTATAATCTGCTCCATTTGAAGCGGATCTGTTTTTATATTATTCAAACTTTTATCTAAAATTATTTCGAGTTTTACATTTTCTTTAATAATTCTTTTTAGCAGGCTCTCCATTTTTTGAACGATTGTATTTAAATTCACCACTTTTGGTTCTAATATTTGCCGCCTGCTGAAAGCGAGCAATTGTGCGGTTAGTTGGGACGCGCTTATTGCCGATTCTTGAATATGCTTAAGGTTTTTATGATATACATCATTTTTAGGAAATATTGACAGTAATATATCCGTATAGCCCAAAATAACGGTTAATAAATTATTAAAATCATGAGCGACACCGCCTGCGAGCAATCCAACAGCCTCCATTTTTTGTGATTGACGGAGCTGCTCTTCCATTCTTTTATGATCGCTGATATCCCGGGCTAAAGCCTGTGTTCCCATGAATATTCTTTCATTGGGTGCGTGGGATTTATATAGCCCTTCTGCCTGTAATAAAAACACATTGTCATCATAAATATCCTTAGTCCGCACTTCAAAGGGAATATTTTTTTGATCTGCCGTCAGGAAACGCACCTCAAATGACATGGTCCTGCGTTCCCCGGTTCTTCTTTCTTTTAAACTGTATTTGGATTTTTCCAGGTCATCAGGATGAACTATTTCAAATATATCTTTTCCTATTAAATCTTGGGGCTCATAATTATAGTTTTTGATTACTTCATTGATATATGTAATTTTACCATCAACATCAAGCCTGTACACAATATCCGGTATTGTATTAATAATTGAGTCTAATATTCTTTTTGAATCTTTCAACCCATTTTCATTCTCATCCCTTTTCTTTTCTTTCGAATTCAGGACATCTATACGATTTTTCAAAGATTTAATTTCATTTATAAGATCAATAACATTTCTTTCACTCATAAAATCTCCGATGATATACTTTTGTAGTTTTTCAATATTTTTATCCTGTATTATAGATAAAGAATACCGGTAATATTATTTTTATTTTAACAATATACATAATGTTACCATATAAAACTTTGATAAATTTTAAATTTACAATTAGTAAATAGACATGCAAAAATATTGTATTTAACCGGTACTATTAAATAATTACAGACTATATTACCAAAATAAATGTCAGAATCATATAATGCAATTAAAAATTTAATTTTTAATTGCTTCATTTTAAATAAACATTCCGGGAACGGATAGATACCGCTCACCGGTATCATAATTTAAAATCAATATTTTAACATTTTTTTTAATCTCCGATATTTTGATGGAAACCGCTGCCAGGGAAGCTCCGGTAGATATTCCTACAAGAATACCCTCTCTTTTTGCACAGAGGGAAGCATACTTCATAGCATTTTCATATTTTACCTGAATTATATCATCCAACAATTCAATCTTTAGATTATCCGGAATAAATCCTGCACCTATCCCTTGAATTTTGTGAGGACCGGGTTTCCCTCCGCTAATAACCGGTGAATCTACAGGCTCCACGGCAATAATTTTAATATGGGGAAATGAATGTTTTAATATCTTTGCACAGCCGCTTATATGCCCTCCTGTTCCGACACCCGCAATTAAATAATCAAAACCGGCAGGGAAATCCTTTATAATCTCCTCTGCTGTTTTGGAAATATGGGCATTTATGTTAGCAGGGTTATCAAACTGTGACGGCATCCATGAATCGGGGATTTCTACTAATAATTCTTTGGCTCTCTTAATAGCCGCATTCATACCGCCTTCCTTGGGTGTTAATTCAACCTGAGCGCCATATGCCGTCATCAGATTTCGACGCTCAATAGACATAGAATCCGGCATAACAAGAATTATTTTATACCCTTTTACTGCCGCTACCATCGAAAGACCTATGCCGGTATTCCCTGAAGTAGGTTCAATAATAACACTGTTTTTTTTTAACAATTGTTTCTCTTCAGCGTCTTCAATCATTGAGATGGCAATTCGGTCTTTGATACTGCCACCTGGATTTTGTCTTTCTAACTTCATCCAGACTTCCACATTTTCCGGAAATAGTGAATTAATCCGAACATGAGCAGTATTGCCAATATTTTCCAATATACTTTGATATTTCATTATAGCTCCCTCGAATTAATTTATTTATGATCTTTATCTAAAGTAGTTTTTATCACAGTCTAATTATAAGCAGTACAAATATATTGTATCTTATTTTGAATTTTTTGGCCGTACTTTCAATTTACTTTTATGATAAACGGTGGAATAAGGCGGTACGCTTTCCGTTAACCATACATTGCCGCCGATAATGCTATCATGTCCAATAAGGGTATCTCCTCCTAGTATAACAGCATTGGAGTAAATAACCACATTATCCTCTATTGTCGGATGCCGTTTACTATCCATAAGTTTTTTATCCACACTTAAAGCACCAAGCGTGACACCCTGATAGATTTTAACATTATCCCCAATAAGTGATGTCTCACCCACAACAATGCCCGTACCATGATCAATAAAAAAAGATTCACCAATAGTGGCCCCCGGGTGGATATCAATCCCTGTTAAAATGTGTGCATATTCTGTTAAAATACGCGGGAACAGTGGTACTTTCTGCAAACAAAATTCATGAGCAATACGATAGGTATATATGGCATAAAACCCGGGATAAGCGGCAATCACCCCATCAATACTTTCAGCAGCAGGGTCTCCGCGATAAATTGCTTCGGCATCTTTTAGTAATAGCTCATATATTATTGGGATTTTTCTAAAAATATTGTGCGTAATTTTTTCAATCGGCGCGGGGAGAATATCAACTCTATTCTCGAATAATTTTTTTAAATCTCGCTCAAGAAGGGCAAATTTCCCTTGCAGTTCATTTACTGTAAAATATTCTATTTCAGATCGAAATTGAGGGAAAAGCAAATGAAGCAGATTGTCAGAAAATTGATGTATTTTGTATTTTGCGGAGAATAACGGTTTATGTTTATGACGTGATTTTAATAATTTTTTTGCAAAGTTATGATCCATGTTAATACCTTCTCATTACAAATAATGCATTCGTTATAAATTAAAAAACATCAAATAAAATTGATTTTAATGCACTGAAATCTTTTGATATCTTTATGGCTGATTTTTCTTTCGTAAGCTGTCGGGCAAGTCTATCGGGAATTTCAACTTCAATATTCAAAGCATTTTTTACCGTATCTACAAATTTGGCCGGATGCGCTGTTTCAAAAATTATCACGGGCGATTTCTTTTCTACTTCTTCGGCTGCTTTATAACCCACTGCTCCATGAGGGTCCAAAATATAACCATTTGCATTATATAC
>JAUVIB010000310.1 GCA_030592985.1 Calditrichaceae bacterium
CAGTCGTTAAAAAGGCTAGGTTTGGGTCTCCGTTAATTTGGCTTTCCCGTACAAAGGTGATCCAACAAGCAATATCAAATTCTCTCAATAGTTTTTTTGCTGCCTTAATTTTCTCCTGAATGAGCATGGTTTTCTCCTGAAATTTTCAATTTTGTTTACATTAATTCGGCGGTTCTGCTATATTTAATAAAAAATCGTCATTTCATCCAAAGTTTTCTTTTTGATATTCGGGACATGGGCGTCTTCAGCGGGATAGCCCACGGGAAGAATCATAAAAGGTTTCTCATTTTTCGGACGTTTTAAAATAGTATTTAAAAAGGCGCTTTTACTCGGTGTATAAGTCACGGTAACAAGTCCGGCAAGATGAATAGCGCTAATCAGAATTCCGGTCATAATACCTACGGATTCCGGGACATAGTAGTGTTTTTGCTTTAAACCGTTTTTATCCCAACTATACTGCTGAGAGAATATAACGATTAAATATGGCGCCTGTTCAATGAAAGGTTTACGGAAATTGGTTTTTAGCTCTTTAAGATCATCATGCCACTCTTTTGCAGCCGGATTTTGATAAAATTCTTTTTCGTTTTTTTCGGCGTTTTTTCTTATTTTCAGCTGTATAGATTTATCCGCAACAACAGCCAATGTCCATGGTTGTTTATTTGCCCCACTCGGTGAGGTGACGGCTGCTCTCAAGCAGTTTTCAATAATCTTTTTGGAAATATTACGGGATGAAAAATGGCGAATTGAGCGTCGTCGGGAAAAATTTTCATAAAATTTCTGTGAACGTCTTAACATTTCCGGTGATGAATATTCCGCATATTTTTCCAGGGATGTAAAATCTTTAGTAGTCATTTAATATTCCAATTTTATAATGATGATGATAAAAAATTCAGGAACTGATATATTCATATCATTACTATGGTCCTTTTTGTATTTTCATATTTTTTTCCATTACAATGATACTTTTGTGCCGGTTTCCGTTTCAATGGCTTTTTTATATATCAGTTGGGCGACTGTCAAGTCTTGAATAGCGTGGCCCACAGACTTAAAGAGAGTGATTTCTTCAGGGGAATTCCTCGCTGGTTTTTCTCCGCTGATAATTTCTCCGATCTCATCATCAAGTTGTTTAAGAGAAATATTACCATTATTAAGAGGAATTAGTATATCTCCGGCCTCCGTTAGACAAGATTTTTTATGATCCATAATAATTCTGCTTTTTTGAACAATTTCTTCAGGGATTTCCCTTGTCTGGGGTTTATAAGAACCGAAGGCATTGATATGTGTGCCGGGCGCAACAAATTCCGCTTTAAAAACCGGAGAATTCGATGATGTTGCAGTGCATATAATATCTGCTTCGAGCAGCTTCTTTTCGTTATCAGGAATGCAGACATCTATATTTAATTGGGCGCTCATTTCAGCCGCATATATATTAGCTGATTCGGTATCCGGATCAAAAATAAATGATTTTTCAATATTCCTAACTGCACAAACCGCCTCTAATTGTGTCCTCCCTTGAATGCCTGCTCCAAAAATGGCGACTGTTTTACTATCCTGCCTTGCCAGTAAATCTGTGGCAGTTCCGGATGCTGCGCCTGTGCGCATTGCTGTAATAAGGGAACCCTCAAGAATGGCTAAGATGCGCCCGTTCATTCCGTCAATAAGTGTGATGATAGCCTGGAGTAATGGTAATTGTTTTGTTTTATTATCGGAGAATAGGGTAGCGGTTTTTAAACTAAGCAAGCAGCTGGCTTGGGAGTATATAGGCATAATCAGGACAGTTCCCTCATGCTTTGGAATATTTATGTGCATTCTCTCTGGTGCTATTGTCTCACCTGAGGAGAGTTCGAGATAAGCCTCCCTCACAGTTGTAATAATTTCCGGCATGGTGATTAGAGAGCGTATTTCTTTTTGAGATAATATGAGAATACTATGAGACATGGGATATCCTTTTCATTGTAATAGATAAATCTATAAGAATGATTTTAAAAATCCAAATAAAGAAGGAGAATGACGACAAAAGAAAAGGACGGTTTTCGCTAATTTAATTTGGAATAAGGTGGAAATTAATAGTAATTTACTCCAGTCATTACTCTAAAATAGAATATATTTATGCAAAATCAACGATTAGACTTTGATCGACAATTTAAAAAGATTCGGGAAAATCTCCATTTTATCTTGGTTCACCCGGAATCTCAGGGAAATATCGGAGCTGTAGCACGCGCATTAAAGACGAGTGGATTTAAAAAACTAATTTTAGTGAATCCACCGGAATTGGACCATGCTGATGTCCGGAAAATGGCGCATCGCTCGATTGATATTATCAAAAATGCAAAAATTGTAAGTTCTTTTGATGAAGCGCTTGAAAATATGCATTTTGTAGTTGGAACCACGATGCGCACTCGGCAGCATAATTATGCTCTGTTTTCTCCTCATGAAGCAGGAAGTAGATTGATGTCTACGGCTCTGGAACATCCTGTTGCGATTGTTTTCGGGAGTGAGCGTAATGGTTTAACCAATGTGGAACTATCGAAATGTCATATTCAATCTACGATAGCCACTGCCACCCAAAATCCCTCTTTAAATCTCTCTCAGGCTGTGATGATATATGCCCATCAATTTTTTGTTAGTTTCAATACAATTAAGAAAAATTACAATCAAGACCTTGCAAAACAGAAAGAATATGTAAAGTTTTATGAACATCTTGTTTTTTCTCTTGAAAAAGTTAACTTTATCCCCAGAGACGGGATGGAACAATTTATAATTCGTGTACGCAGGTTGTTTGGCCGCTTAGAATTGGAAAGCAGGGATGTTCGAATGATGCACAAGCTGCTGCAAATATTCGAAACACGAATCGACTCACTGGAAAAAGTAAATACAAAAGCTAATGATGAAATATATTAGCTAATTTATATGTTAATACTATTAATTATATTTATCAATATTAATTTTTCTCAAAAAGCACAGGGGTAATATTATGGAAGAATTTCCTACTACGTTAGAGGGTATTTTAAAAAAATCCATTGAATTAGAAGAAAACGGTCATTCTTTCTACGTGGAATCTGCAAAAAAGGTAAAAAATTCTTTAGGCAAGCGTATGTTGGAACGACTGGCTTCGGATGAGCTTCATCATATCAGGCGTATTAAAGATATTTTTTCTGCTATTGAAGAAAACAGGACGTCGTCTTATGATATTGAGGATGCGGAAATAGTATCTTTTGAGAGCATATTTGACCGTATGAAAGAACAAATTGATGAGTCTATCGAAGAGCTTTCCGAAACAGGAGTAGACGATCAGGAGGTTATTGATATCGCTTTGGAAATGGAAAATCATAGCTACCTTTTTTATGAAAAAGCAGCCAATTTTACCGCCGATGAAAAAGTGAAAGAATTTTACGCAATGTTAGCGGAAGAAGAAAAAACTCATTACGAAGTGCTGAATAAAACACGTACGTTTCTCGAGGATCCAAGTCTGTTTTTCGGGATGGGAGGATCACACTAAGTGTAATAAACCTTTGGGAATTGTTCTTATCTACAGTAGATTATTAAGAATTATTTGTTTAATATCTCCTTTAATTTACCCGGAGAATTAGTAATAATTCCATCAATATTAATGTCGATAATCTTTATCATATCTTCAGGTTTATCCACTGTCCATGTGAATACTTCAAATCCTGCTTTATGCATAATTTCTACATTGGCCGAATCCAAGTGTGAATAATGGGCAGCAATACCGTCAAATTGTTTTACTATTTTTCTGTTAGCATTAATTTTTTCGGTAATATCAGAATAGAGCCCATCAAATTCGCTGCTTACTAAATAGTAAGTGATTATTAAAGGATCCATCTTCTTAACGCGTAAAATTGAATTTTTATTAAATGATTGTACAACTGTCCAAGTGTTTGCGTTATGTTTATGTATTGATTCAACAACTCTTTTTTCCAGACCGGGATACCTTTCATCGCCATCTTTAATCTCAATTAGTAAAATAGTTTGCCCCTTTATGGCGTTAAAAGTTTCATCCAATGTTGGTACTCGTTCATCTTGGAAACTTTCATTAAACCAACTTCCTGCATCATATTTTTTTATCTCGTCTAAAGTCATATTTTTAATTTCACCAGTACCGTCAGTAGTTCTGTCAATCGTTTTATCATGTATTACAATAATATTAGAATCTTTAGACAAATGAACATCTATTTCTATCATATCAACATCAAGATTAATTGCTTTTTTGAATGCTGCAAGTGTATTCTCCGGTGCTAAATTTGAACCGCCACGATGAGCAATTATTTTTAATTGGTTATTATCTTTCTCAACTTCAGAGCAGTTTACGATTAAAATTAAAGAGGATAGAATCAATAATTTTTGTATTATTTTCATAGTTGCCTCAAATATTTTGTGATTATTAAAGTATCATTATTTTTATTTTGTAACGTTCAATCAACTTTCATAAAGTTAATCAAACGTTTGTTCAATTTCAATTTCAATTTTTTCATTGTTTATTATCTAAAATTTATGACATATTGTTTTGAACCATTAGTTTTTTAATTGGTTTATTATTAATTTGTCAATTATATAAGAAAAAAATACTTTTATTACTGGATGGTTTATATTTTGATAGAAAATCAATCAAGTTTAGGCTGTACAATTGTCAACATGGGTGAATTATGAAAAAATTTATTTCGCTTAAATCTGTCACACTGTATTTCTTTTTAATTATAGGATTGACTACATGCCAAAGTACTAATAATGAGTATCCCTACGGTGAAGTACATCTTGCGCGTCTTATGCCGCGTCACTATCTTTGGTGGGAATCTGCCAGTTTTCAGGTAG
>JAUVIB010000381.1 GCA_030592985.1 Calditrichaceae bacterium
CCCCTAATTGATTTAAGTAAAAACAATTACTCTGGTGAATGTTAAGTAGTGGGTATAATTATTAATTAGAACAGAAAGGATAAATTTACACAAGATTTTGGACTTGACTTCGTTTTCCCGATAAAAAAATAGTATCATCACAATTCTAATATAATAAACAATAAAAATTACTGCAAATCTGTGACTTCAAACCTTTTTAATGAATTATATTTCAAATATCTGAAGGATATAAATTTTGTTTGAGATAGAGCTTAAATGGAGACCAAAATAATTATGAAAGCAAAATGATACTTTTCCTATTTAGTGTCTGAACGAAAAGTCCAAATCTGTCATTGGGAGTCGGGATTCATCCCGGCGTGGCAATCCCTTTTTAGATGACGTAACCGTGTTTTTTAATAGGATTGCTTCAGCCTGCCCGCACTCTGGCGGGTCGCTAACGCTTCTCGCAATGACACCGTTATGTTGCCGTTTTATCGATTCACTATTTTTCGTTCGAACACTATTTAGGCTAATAAACTGCTTGATTAATGTAAATCACAATTAATTGTTCAAATATTCAATTGCACCGAGTGCAGCAATAGTACCATCAGAAACCGCGGTAGTTATCTGACGGAATCGTTTTGCTCTGGCATCGCCTGCAGCAAACACCCCGGCCACATTTGTTTCCATCAACTCGTTGGTTACAATTTCATTGGTTTTATTTAGTCCCACAATACCCTTTAAGTTTTCAGTATTTGGCACATATCCAATTAAAATAAAAGCACCATCAACATTCATCTCATTTATCTCTTTGGTTCTTTGATTTTTGTACTTTATTTTTTCCAATTTCTGATCACCTAAGAACTCAATAATTTCAGTTTCAAAAATAATTTTTATTTTGGGGTTTTTCTTTACCTCATTCACAGCATGCTCAAAAGCCTGGAAATGATCAAATTGATGAATGATGATTAGTTCACTGGCATATTTTGTTAAGGAGACCGCTTCTTCCAAGGCAGAATTCCCGCCACCAACCACTACAACCTTTTTATCCTGAAAGAAATCACCATCACAGGTAGCGCAATAAGAAATTCCACGCCCTTTTAAATCTTCCTCACCGGGAACATGGAGCATCCGTGATCGGCCGCCCGGCGCCAATATAACCGCCTTGGCGCTATATTTTTCTTTATCATTAACTTCGATAACTTTTTTTGGACCGGAAATATCCATGCCTGTAATTTTAATATTTGATTTTATTTCAGCTCCGAATGATTGCGCCTGAGCTTTCATATTTCGCGACAGCTGAAATCCCGCAATGGATTCAATCCCCGGATAATTAGCGATTTCATGCGTCAATACCATTTGGCCGCCCATCGTTCCCAAGTTCAATATGAGCGTTTTCATTTTAGCACGAGACAAATAAATCCCGGCGGTCAATCCAGCGGGTCCGCCTCCGAGAACAATTACATCATATGATTGTTTGTCCATTAATCCTTGCTCCTATTAGAATAATCAGTATAAAATGAAATAGCTAAAAGACCATCATCAGTTAATATGACTGCTTCTAACCATTATTATTTTAAATAATCGTCAATAATTTCAGTAATTTGATCTTTACTTTGAATACTTGTTGTTGCTTTCACAACTTCGCCATTTTGAAAATAGACTACAAAAGGTAGACCGTAAAAAGCGCTGCATTCCGGTAAATTACGAATTAATGAAGCTGTTGGAATATCAAACTCCATGTCGACATATTTCACATGATCATAACCTTCCTCTTTTTCCAGTTCTTCCATAGCTTCATAAACAGGAACACACATTGGCCCCATTCTTCCGCAACAAATCATTACATTTTTATCATTTTTCACTATATTATCAAATTCTTCCCCGGTTTCAATGTGTGTTAAATTTGTTTGTAGCATAAATAATCCTTTCATTATAATTATTAATTAATTCTTAACTTAAAAAATAGATGAGGTTTCTTTGTAAAAGATACAACTCCTTGTCATAGTATCACTTTTCTACTGATTTTGCATTATTCTATGACTCCTCTTATCTGTACACCTGTCCTTCATTCTTCACTTTGGATTAGGTTATTCAATCTTTCTTTTCTGAAATATGATTATCCAGATAAATGCATTGAGTTAGAATTTGGAGTTTGTTTAAATATGGGGGAAAATGGATTTGATTATTGTGTGGAATTCGTACTGTAATTATAAAGCAGTGAACAAATCCGATCCTGAAAATTGTTAATATAGGGCGTGGGAACGGAATAATTATTTACAAGAATAACAAACAGATATAATTTTCCGTTTTCTGCACGTAGATATCCGGATAAATTTCTGACGTGGCTCATATATCCGGTTTTGGCATGTACATGATTTGCCGCTGTAGAGCCAATCATTCGATACTTAAGCGTACCGTCGGTTGCGGATATGGGCAATGAATTATAATAATGCAGAAATAGTTTTTGATTAGAAATATATTCTAATAACCTTGCCACTGCTTTAGGAGATATATAATTTTTCCGGGACAGACCGGAGCCGTCAACCATAATTAAATCATCATCATCAATCCCAATAGATGCAGCCCAGCGGCTAACTGCCTTGCAGCCTGCTTTAAAGGATCCTTCTCCGTAGAAATGAGCACCCAAAGTTTTTAATAATTGTTCCGCATAAAAATTATGGCTTTTTTTATTGATCACTTTAATAATTTCCGGCAATTTTGGCGAATGATATACAAACAAGGATGAAGCATCTTTGTCCCCGGATATATCCTGCTGCATGATTTTTATTCCATTATTCTCAAGGCCGGTCTTCGCGCCGTTAAGAAAGTAAGCCGTCGGATCACTAACCGTAATTGACCTACGAATAGTCGACTCTGACAAAGAAAATTTCCCACTAATAATAATTTCATCTTTTCCTATTATACGTGTGATATTCAACGTCGATAAAGTATCTTCCGGTACAGTAATTGAATTATTTATGATTAATATTCTTTCAGTCATTGGATCAACATTTATCTTAGCAGGTATACCGGACGAATCAGCAGGACTTAAAGTAATATCAATACAATTATCATTTAAGGATAGCGCCCCTGTTTTTGCGGCATACCAAGAAGGCAAATCATCCCAATCCCAACCTTCAGCCAAAGCAGGACCGGTAAAAAATGAATCATCTCCAATTATCCCACCAGTTATTACACTAATTCCTTTTTCACGTAGAGAATCAGCCCAATCAGAAAAACAACCCACCATATCCCCATTATGAAATCTCCCGGAAAACGTGGGGTCACCGCCTCCTTTTATGATTATGTTACCAAATAGAGTATCCCCGTAAATTTTCCCGTTTATAAAAATTTCTGTTTTGAACTGGAAGTTTTCACCGAGTAGAGAGAGAGCAGCTGCAGCTGTGAAAAGTTTTAAATTTGAAGCCGGGATAAATAATTTGTATTCGTTTTTTTTATAAATAATTTCATGATCAGAAATGGATTCTATAAACAGACCAATTTGGGCATTTTGCAGATTGGGATCCTGAAGCATATAATCAATTTCATCAATAATATCCATAAGTGGAGATGTCGATGTATTAACACGGGTATAATGAGCCGGAGTGCAGGCAAAAGATAGAATAGTTATTAATAGAATGAATCTGGTGGATAGTCTATTCATTGGGAAGATAACATGGCATTAAAATTTAATTAAATCTTGGGGTAGAATAAAAAAAGAAAGAGAGGGAAATTAATTCACCTCTCTCTTTTATTGTTTGTTGCTTAATTAACTGCTTCTTTAAGTGCTTTACCGGCTTTAAATGTCGGAACATTTCTGGCAGCGATTTCAATGGTTTCACCAGTTTTAGGATTACGGCCTTGACGAGCGCTTCTTGCTGAAACACCATATGTTCCAAAACCAACCAATGAGATACCTTCTCCATTACTCAGACTTTCTTTAATACCATCTATAAATGATTTAAGAGC